>MHEF01000176.1 GCA_001805125.1 Nitrospirae bacterium RBG_13_39_12 | reverse complement strand
AAAAATCTGCTATAATTAAGTTTGCTTTTCTTTTGCTTGATGAGGGGAATCCATGATGACCTTTGATGGTACGTTAAAGGAAATCTTTATTGAAGGACTTTTAAAATCTAAGGAATGGTATCAGTCTGAAAATTCTTCCTATTTAATTTCCATATTTGACCAAGTTGGTTTTAAAGACGAAGAAGGAGATAAAATATCCTATTTTGTCCTCCCAGTCAGTCTAACTCCAAAAATAAAGTATCCTGTGCAAGGAAAAGGTGAAAAATTAAAAGAGGTTAAGAAGGTTGTTTTATCGGAAATTCAGGATATTTATGACGGTCTTTCCGAAAAATACCTAAGCTCCCTTTCGGTGAATCAACTCTATTTTCTCTTTGAGAAATTTGGCGGTAATATTCCCATTGATGATTCCGGAAAAGTTTCCATATTCGAGTATTATAAGATTAAAGCTGCAAGAACAGTTATAGAGTGGAATCGCGAGCATGAAGGCCATATGAGTAATCTGCTCATCAATATTGACATTTCGGGTATTCAGCGGTTTATTTACAACATCGCATCAGAAGGCGCATTGAAAAATCTTCGTTCTCGTTCATTTTATATAGAACTCCTGAGTAAGCACATAACAAAAAGAGTTCTTGACGCTTTTCATCTCCATCAGGCAAATATCCTTATGGATGGCGGAGGAAGTATCTATATTCTTTCCGCTTGCCCTGAAAATTATGAAAAACTATTAACCGATATAAGTGACACTCTGAATTCATGGCTACTTAGAGAATTTAATGGAAGGCTCTATGTTGCATTCAGTGCTGTTGCCTGTTCTGATGAAGAACTTGAAAAGGAGCTTATGTCTGTGGTGAAAGAGCTTGCGAAAAAGGCATTTGAAGCAAAGCAGCGGAAATTCTACTCCTTGATTGAAAAAGGAACATTCATTTTTGAGAAAAAGGAAGACCCCGAATATTATCAATGTGTGGTCTGTGGAAAAGATGACACCCATTGTGAATATGTAAATATGCCGGAAAGAGATGGCGGATACCAATGCAGTCTTTGCAATCGACTTATCAAACTGGGGAATGAGATACCGGACGCAAGATTTATTTATATTGGAGATAAAGACTCAGAAGACAGTCTCTGGATAGAAGATGTCTATTATGTACTTTCAAAAGATAATCCGGCAAATGATTGTATATGGATTTTTTATGAAGGTAGAGAGGATTTTATCAAAGACATCGGAGCGACTGCCTTTCCATTGTTTGCCAAAACCTACTTGCGATTAAACAGGTCTTTGCCAAAAAAGGTTCAAAAGGAACTCAATAATAGAAGGGAATATCTTGAACAAGCATTACAGAGTGCAACAGATGAAGAAAGACAATTTATAGAAAAAGAAATAGAGCCTTTAAAGCCGGATAATGTAGCCGACCTTGACTATCTTTCCTTATGCTCTGAAGGATCACAGCTTGTTGCAGCACTGAGGATGGATGCAGATAATTTAGGAAAGATACTTCAAAATGGGTTTTATGGAGAAGTTACCCTTGAGGGTCTGTCCTCCTTTTCAAGAAACATTAATAATTTTTTCAGGCTCTACATTAATACCATCTGTCAGCAGAGTATTGGCAGAGATAAAGATCACCTCTATGAATTGGAGTATGAGAATGGCAGAAATGTTCATATAGTATATTCCGGTGGGGATGACCTTTTTATTCTCGGGGCATGGAGTGATACAGCTAAACTGGTAATGGATATAAATGAAGCATTCCATCACTATACTTGCAATAATATTGACATTGGATTAAGCGGTGGGCTTACCGTTCATCATTCTAAATTTCCTGTAAACAAAATGGCCGATACAGCATTATCCGCGCTCTATTTTGCAAAGGATAACAGGCAATCATGCTGGATGTGCAGAAAGGAGTGGATAGATTGTCCTCTTTATGACACAGGCAAATGCCTTAGAAAGGACTCCCTTTCTATCTTCTTTACAGAATATATGGTAGCCAAAAAACAAAGCATTGACAAACGGTTAGCTCATCCTAAATATGCACAGGAGACACCGAGAATGAAACTTGCCCTTAAATGGAAACGGTATGACCCTTCGGGGAAAAGACTAATAAATGAAATCGATGAATACATCACAAAGCCCTTATTGTCTTTTAAAGCAGGTAGGAAGATAATGCCGAAAAGCTTTTATCATACTGCTCTATCTCTTTTAGAGATATGGTATATAGACGAAAAACTCTATCTGCCGAAAATTGTCTGGCTGATGGAAAAATTCAGGGATAAATTGAAAAAGTTAAAAATAAAGCCATACGGCGATAACCTCTATGACTTATATGACATGAATCTCCATCTTTATGATACGCAGCGATTTTCCACACTTTATATACCGCTTTCATGGAATATCCTTGCAATGAAAGGAGGAGCAGAAGAAGATGAAGAATAAAATTCCTCTGGAAGAAGATCTTTTACAAAAATGGGGGCTAAAGACGACAGAAAGAATTGTTGAGAAAATATTTGAAAACTCTTCAGGGTACGATGGTCTTTCCATACTGCTTGATGCAGACAAACTGATTGCCTGCAGCTATGCCCTTGGAAAGATTCTTGCGAGCTATGAGATTGGTCTCAAAGCCGCACAACTCAGAAGATTTTATGAATCCCTTCTCAACATTAAGACATCTGTAAATGCGATAGGGGGCAAAGCAGACGAAATTATGCTTTTCAAAAGGGATGTATTGCCAGAAATTCGAATGTTAAAGCCCCAGCTTGCCAGTGCGAAGTCGCGGCATCCAAGGGAGTTAACACCGTTTTTTGATGTCATGAATCTGCTCTTGGACAGGGTTGAAAATGTTAATGATTACGACAGGCTTTGCCAGTTTGGTGAGGCTGTTGTGGCATATCATAAATACTGCGGCGGTAGAGATTAAGACATAAAGGAGGTAATGCAACAATGGGAGAAAAAGGACAGAGGCTTTTGATAGGAAAGGTGATTTTCAGTGGAAATATCATCTTAAAAACAGGTCTTCATATCGGCGGCTCACAGGAATCCATGCAGATAGGGGGGCTTGACCTGCCGGTCATCAGGGATTCTGCAACAAATTTGCCCTATATCCCCGGCAGTTCTTTGAAGGGTAAATTGAGAAGTACCCTTGAGAGATTCGGCGAGAGGGAAAAGGATGGGAAAAAAGAAAAGCTTGCCTTTAACAGGAATATTGGAACATTCAGAAATAGACTCTTTATACACTGCTGTGAAGATGTAAACTATGCCATCAACTGTGATGTCTGCCGGGTCTTTGGGTCAAGCGGAGATGACAAGTCTATGCCCAGAGGGCAAAAGGCGGAAAATTTTCCTGCACTCTTGGCAGTAAGGGACTGCCTGCTTGATAAAAGTCTTATCAGCCCATCTTCTGAATTTACCGAAATAAAAATTGAAACAGGGATAGACAGGATAAGTATGTCAGCCAACCCGAGGAGGGTGGAACGGGTATTGCCTGGCACAAAATTCAACTTTGGAATGGTGTATTCTGTAGATGCAATAAAGCTCAAAGAAAATGAAAGCCTTGTTTTCAATGAAGAGATTTTGAGAAAAGACCTCGACAATCTTTTAACCAGTATGGAGATTGTTCAAAATGAAGGACTCGGAGGATATGCTTCCCGCGGCTATGGGCAGATAGAATTTCAGTTCTCAGAATTTAAGGGCAGGTCACTCGGATATTTCAAAGGTGACCCAGAAAAGGAAAAGGGAATATCCGGCAGTGAATTATCTATTAATGAGGCAAAAAAGCATATTGATGAAATAGTGCAGTTCTTGAAAGAAGAGGCTGCCGGTGTTATTGCTCGTTAAGCTCATCTTTAAGAGGGCATTTGCGGTCAATAGCGGTGAGGAAGAATCATCAGGACTCATTCATTCCGACACCCTTTTTAGCTCTATTGTTAACGAGTGGGTTAAGATGTATCCTAACCGATCTATTGATGACATGGTTTTAAGTTTGAACTCTGAGAAACCTTTGTTTAAGATTTCTTCTGCATTTCCATTTTTTTATGGCGATTATTACCTCCCAACTCCTATCGGAACCGATGAACTCTGCCGTGAGAAACTAAAAGATGTTCCTTTCCTCGAACTTCATGACTTCCTTGAACTTGCAGAAGGGAATCACGAAAAAATCAGAAAAAAGACTTTCGGAACAAAATATGATTTCATAATCCCGTTTGTTGCTCCCCGGGTATCCGTCGACAGAATTACAACTGCTTCTAACCCTTACTATATTTCAGGGTGGTCTATGAAAGAAGGAGGAGGGTTGTATTTCCTCGTTGACTTAAAAGATGAGTCAGTGGAAGATGAACTTTTATTCTGCATAAAAATGCTTGGCGAGACAGGAATAGGGGCTGATAAAAGCGCAGGTTTCGGCGCCTTTGAATCTGAAATAAGTCCGATAGACAATATAAGTGAATGGGTTGAATTATTTGAAGAAAGAAATGGCGACAGTACCGCTTATTATTCCCTTTCTCTCTGTTGTCCGGCTGATAGCGATGAAGCAAAGGAGGCTCTTTCATATCATATCCTTTCAAGGAAAGGATGGACTTACTCAACCTCAACTCCTAAACAGCTAAAACGACGTGAATGCAGGATGTTTGCAGAAGGCTCGCTTTTTAGGAAACCGATAAAAGGAAAAGTTGCTGATGTAACCCCATCGGGTTTTAAATCAGTCCATAACGTTTATCGGTATGGGCTGGGGATGATGGTACAAATGAAGATGCCTTACCGTCATGGGTAGCAGACTAATTCTTGAACGAATCAAAGAGTTTAAAAATAGCTACGAGGCGGAATTGTCGTTTAAATGTCAGTCATTTAAGGAGGTATATGGCAGGCTTATTGAGTTTATAGGGATAGAAATGATTTCTCAACGAATCATGGAAAAAGAAGAAGAATTTCTCCAGCCTTTATTATCCTTGAACGGTCTACCGGATAAGATTTACAAACTTAACAATTTAAAAATGCACTTGGAAAATGAGATTCTGCAGTTAACCACCAACAGCGAAATAGCATATAAGACGTATCATCATATATCGACATGTCCAAACAATTATAATTGTCTGGAGGAATTGCAAAAATATCACAATGACCTTAGAGCACATAAAAATGAACTATTAGTACGGTTAGAAGAACTTTTGGAATTCCTCAACCTTATAAATTCTCAAATCCTTGCACAGTTATCCTCTTTGGAAGAAAAGATAAAAAAATCAAGAGGCAGAGAAAATGCTTATGTTTTTCAAGATGCTGTTATAGAAATTTTATCTTGGCTATTTATTGATGAAATTAAGCTATTACAGACAAAGGAAATTGATGAGTTTAGATTAAGACGAGATGGTGTTTTCGAAGTAAAAGATAATTTTTATTATATTGGTAACCGGAATAATTTTATCAATTTCTCACATATCATAGTTGAATGCAAAAATATAATTGAGCTTAAATATAAACACCTAATGCAAGTATATGCCTATACATTGCTTAATAAAGTGACACCTTTTTTTAGAAGTCCTTTATGCCTAATAGTCACTCGTATAAAACCTTCAGAAGATAATATTATTTATAAAATGAGAAATAAATTACTTGAGGGAAACCAAGATAAGGGACCGATGCTTACTTTATTTCTCTCCATTGAGGATATTTCACAAATGATAATTAGTAGAAAAAATGATTGTGATCCATTTTTAATTTTAATAGAACAACTGAATCAGATTAGAAGACAATGGCAGGTACCGGAGTGATTATGAATAATTTTCTATTTTTTAAAGGACTCTTTGATATCTGGAGAGATAGAAATTACGATTTATATTTCTATTTTCAGGAGATATTCCCCAAAGCCATAGATACTATCGAAAAAGGTACTGAGAAAGAATTGCTTTTGAGTGACACGGGAGAACCGAAATATAAGGCTTTTTTTATACCAGTGGGTTTATCCATTGAAAATGTCGCTATTATAAGCACACTTCTTAAACCGACTTATTTGCGGCTAGCCTATACAGAAATAACAAAAAGGTTTCATATGAGGCATATCCAACTGGTCAAAGAAAACATAAAAAAGGTATGCGGTAGCGTCGATATTACAGAAACTGTGGTAACGAGCGATGACCAGAAGACCATGGAAAATAAAATCAAAGAGTGGATTCAAGAAATGAAATCAGGATACGGACTTTCTTATGACCAGATGGCGATAGACATCACCGGAGGTACTAAGCCCATGTCCATTGGTGCACACAATGCCTCCCTTTCATTTGACGAAATTGATGCCTTTTATCTACAAGTAGAATATGACGAGGATACACAGTCAGCAATTCCCGGAACTGAGAGACTCATCAAATTAAGAAAAGATAAAGCACAGGTGGATGACAAATTTGTATTTGTAGTAATGCCGTTTAAAGAGAGGTTCAATGAGATTTATCAAAGAGGCATAAAAGAAGCTATTGAAGGCATGGGTCTCAAGTGTTTAAGGGTTGACGAGGAAATATTCATCGGCGGGATAATGGATAAAATACGGGAAAATTTAATTAAGGCAAAAATTATCGTTGCTGAGCTCACAGAACATAATCCAAATGTATATTACGAACTCGGTCTTGCCTACGGATATAGTAAAAAAGTAATAATGCTTACACAGGATATTTCTGGTCTACCTTTTGACCTTAAGCATTTACGAATGATTATTTATAATCCCGCGAATCTCGATGACTTGAAAGAACGGCTTGTTAAAGAAATTGAATATCTTAAGAAAATATGAACTTCTTCACAATCTGTTATAAAGTATTCCCCATGAAGAGGGAACTGAAACTTTTTACGGCGTATACTTGTTGGTCAAGAAGCGCTGATGCAGTTGACTTCCCAATGAAGAGGGAAAGTAAAAACAGACTAAGAGTTATTAGTCTAAGAGTCTAAAAGTCGGGAAGTCTAAAAGTTGAACAGATATTCAAAAAGCAAAAACTCTTAGACTTTTAGACTAAAAAACTTTTGGACTGATGTCCTAATATTTAGGCAGGCTTCAAATTTTTGTTTTTGATTGATTTTGCAAACAAGTTGGTGATAATCTTTAATTACAAGATCAAAACCTAACTAAGTTGTTTTGA
>MHEF01000175.1 GCA_001805125.1 Nitrospirae bacterium RBG_13_39_12 | reverse complement strand
GCAATCCCGAATGCTTTCGGGAGGTCGGGTCGCCTCAGCGACTCGCCGAGGAGAGAATCCTTCCGGAAAGATTCCGGACCGATCCCCGACAAAGCGGGGACAAGAGCCGGAATGACATAAATTTGGAACTGTGGCAGAGACCACAGGGTGTAATAATTATTAAATCTTCTACTCATTTTTTATTTCTGACAATTTGTATTGTGGATTTGTTTAGGATTTTGGATTTAAAATTTAAAATATTTTTTTGCTTTATTTTAATCCATATTTTTGCAGCCTGTGGCGGAATGACCTGAACGACAGGTTGAGAAGTTTCGCTGCTTCTGTCTTTATCCCATCTGCTATCTCAAGTGCTTTGAGCAGATATGTTTTTTCAATGTCCCCGATAATCTTATCAATATCAATTCCTGCCCGCGTCAATTCTGATATGTATTTTATGTCGCCCGGATAACCGGTTATCTCAGAGGGAAGTTCTGCCGGCGCTATCTCATCTTTGTCTACAAGAAGGGCTATACGTTCAACAACATTCTCAAGTTCCCTGACATTCCCCTTCCAGGAATAATCAATTAATATCTTCATCGCTTCAGGGCTTATCTTTTTAGTACCATCGGACATTTTTCTCATGAAGTGATCCAGGAGCAATGGTATATCTTCTTTTCTCTCTCTCAGAGGAGGTATATTTATAGGTACAACATTCAGTCTGTAATATAAATCCTCCCTGAACCTGGCTGAAGCAATCTCTTCCTTAACATCCTTGTTCGTAGCTGAGATAATTCTTACATCAACTTTTATATCATTAGTCCCGCCTACACGCCTGAATGTACCACCCTCAATGACTCTAAGTAACTTTGCCTGAAGGCTCGGCGGCATCTCTCCGATTTCATCGAGCAAAATACTTCCGCCGTCTGCTATCTCGAAAAGACCCTGTTTATTGTATATCGCACCGGTAAAAGCTCCTTTCATATGACCAAACAGTTCTGATTCAAGAAGGCCCTCCGGGAATGAAGCGCAATTTATTGTAACAAAATTTTTATCTCTTCTGTTACTGAGGTTATGAAGGGCAGTTGCAACCAGTTCTTTTCCTGAACCACTTTCACCTATTATGAGTACATTTGAATTGCTTTGTGCTATTCTGGGAATTATTGCAAACAGTTCCTGCATCTTAGGGCTTCTTCCTATAATACTTTCAAGAGAATACGATGTTTTTACCTTTTCTCTCAGGAGTGCAAGCTCTTCACTAAGCCTTTTCTTTTCGATCGCCTTCTTAACAATTAATCTTATCTCGTCTACTTTAAACGGCTTATTAATATAATCATACGCTCCCATTTTCATCGCTTCGATTGCGGTCTCAGTCGTCCCAAAAGCAGTTATCATTATTACAAGGGTATTGGGTGATATCTCTTTTGTTTTCCTTAAAAACTCAAAACCGTCAACCTTTGGCATTTTCATGTCTGTTATAACAAGGTCGAATATATCTTTTTTAATATAAGACAGCCCCTCAAGCCCATCAGATGCCGAAGTTACCAGATAATTTTCTCCCTCCAGAAGAATCTTGAGGACTTCTCTCATGCTCTTTTCATCTTCTACTATAAGTATTTTCCCTTTATTCTTTTCCATCTGTCCTCGGTAGTATAATTTCAAAGACAGTACCGGCTCCTGGACTGCTGTCCACTTTTATCATGCCTTTATGTTCCTCGACAATCCTGTATGCTATTGCAAGTCCAAGTCCGGTACCGTGTTCCTTTGTAGTAAAAAAAGGATAGAAGATTTTTTCAACATTTTCTTTGTTTATACCAATTCCTGAATCTTTAAAACTAATCTCTATAACATCCCCCGCGTTCCTCGTAGCAACAACGAGTTCGCCCCCTTCCGGCATAGCTTCTAATGCATTCAGCCCCAGGTTCCAGAAAACCTGTCGCATCTTCTGCGGATCCGCATTTACTTCAATATTACCTTGATAGTTTTTCTTTATAAAGACATGTCCTTTATTTTGCTCAACGTTTTTTAGAAGTTCTAAAGTCTCATCAAGGAGCCTGTGCAGGTCAAATATTTTAAACTCTGGATGCGCAGGTCTAGAATAAGTTAGGAAATCACTTATAATGCGGTCGAGACGCTCCATCTCGTTTAGGGCAATCTCCATAAGCCTCTCCTTATAATTTTTAGGCACCGAATCTTCTTTAAGCATCTCTATAGAACCCTTCAGAGATGCAAGAGGATTTCTTATCTCATGGGCGATATTTGATGCAAGTTCTCCTATAGCTGCCATCTTCTCTTTCTGTTTCATACCTGCTTCAAGCTTTTTTATTTGTGTTAAATCCTGGAATATTCCAATATAACCTTTGGGACTTTCATCTGCGCCTTTAAGGGTAGATATCCCCAGTCCGATTATCTTTTGAACTCCTTTAACAACTATTATATCCTCTTTACGTCCTTCAAAAAAAGGGAATTTAAAGTATGGTATGAGCAAATCAATACTCCGGCCTATGATAGAATCCTTTTTGATACCTGTTATCTTTTCAGCCGTGCGGTTGAAAATTAATACATTACCTTTAATATCTGTAGTAAATATGCCACTCGGCAAACTTTCTACTACTTCCCTGTTGAAAACCTCAAGGTCGCGTAAATCTATATCCTTTTCCTCAAGTTTTTGCACTGTCTTCTCAAGGCGTGAAGAAAGGTAACCACTCAGATATGCAGTGAGATAAAAGGAAATTATGTGAACAAACAGCTTATATAAGTATTCCTTCTCTTCGGTCACAATATCGCTTGTCATCGGCAGAACTTGGTGAAACTGGAGGTTTACAAGAATCCCATAAAGGATACTGCTACAAGTTGCAATAATATAACCAGCTTTTTTGTTCAATATTATAATTGAAGATATAACGGTAAGAATAAGTGTGAAAGAAAACCAGCTGTCAATGCCACCAGTAGTATAGATGAGTATTATTTCAAAAATGACATCCAGCACTAACTGTGTATAGGCAAACGCAACAAGATTTCTTATTTTTACAAGCAGCAAGGAATAAATGACAGTAAGGATGTAAAGAGTGACAGTCAGATAATAGAGGGCTTGAACATATTGAGATTTCTCATATTCAATAAAAAGGTGAAACGAGCCTGCAAGGAGGGTGATAAATACCGCCCGAAAAACTATAAGGGCTTTTATCTTTATTTTTAGTGCTACTGCATCTTCTGACATTTCCCTCTATTTAATAAGTGTGATCAGCTTGAATATCGGAAGATACATGGATATAACTATAAAACCAACGGTGGTTCCGAGAAATACCATAAGCATCGGCTCCATCATTGCCGTAAGGTTTGACACAGATGCATCTACTTCATCATCATAGAAATCAGCAATCTTGCTAAGCATTGCATCAAGCGCACCAGTTGATTCACCAACTGCTATCATGTGCGTTACCATTGGAGGGAATACCTTTGCTTTCATTATAGGCTCAGCAAGTGTTTTTCCTGCCACGACTCCTTTTCTGACATCCATGATCGAATATTCGATGACCTTGTTGCCCGATGTCTTCGCTGTTATCTCAAGACCATCTAATATCGGTACACCGCTGCTTACAAGAGTTCCCAGTGTCCTTGTAAATTTTGCAACAGCAACCTTATTTAGTAGCATCCCAAAAATTGGGAGCTTAAGCAGTATTGTATCTGTTACCTTTTTTCCTTTCTCTGTTCTTCTAAACTGTACAATAAATACAATAACAGCAGCTATCACTCCTGCTACCATCAACCCGCCTATGCCCGCGATAAAGTTACTCGTACCAATTACTATTCTTGTCGGCAGAGGCAATGTTCCACCAAGGGAGGCAAACATTTTTGAAAATGTAGGAACAACAAATATCATTATTACAGCAATTACCAAAACAGCTATTGACGAAACAACTAAAGGGTAAACCATCGCACCTTTAACTTTTTTCTTCAGCTTCATAGACTTTTCTATATAGGCTGCCAGCCTGTTAAGTATTGTGTCCAGTATGCCACCAGCCTCACCTGCTGCAACCATATTACAATATAATTCACTAAATATCCTCGGATGCTTTTTTAGAGCATCGGCATATGTTGAGCCTGACTCAACATCTATCTTAACCTGTGCAAGTGTCCTGCCAAAAGACTTATTCTCAACCTGTGTGGATAGTATATCGAGTGCTTGGACAAGTGGTAACCCCGCATCTATCATTGTGGCAAACTGCCTGGTAAAAACCACAATATCCTTATCCTTTACCCCTCCTCCAAACCCGAACTTCCTTGTTTTTGCAGGTTTCTCTACTACAGTAGTCGCGGTTATATTTCTTTTTCTTAGTTGTGCTATTACCTCTTCTTTTGTGCCAGCGGTTATTTCTCCTGATTCAATAATGCCCTTTGTTGTCTTTCCTGACCATTGAAAAACGGTAGCCATTTTTTTAACCCCTCCCTCGGCCAGAAGCTGCTGCCATGCTCTTCTGAAGCATTGCGATCATTTCGTCGGGTACAGGTGACCTTCCAACAGCATCCTCATATGACAATAATCCCTTTAAATAAAGATCAAACAGTGACTGATTCATGGTCTGCATGCCATGTTTTGTCTGCCCCGTCTGCATCATTGAATATATCTGGTGTATCTTATCCTCTCTTATCAGGTTTCTTATAGCAGGATTTGGTACCAGCAATTCAACTGCAAGAACTCTTCCTTTTCCTGATTTCTTTGCAATGAGCTGCTGAGCAAGTATTCCTTCAAGGACAAAAGACAACTGAACTCTTATCTGCTCCTGCTGATATGGTGGAAATACATCAATAATACGGTTTATAGTCTGTACTGCAGAGTTTGTATGTAATGTAGCAAGCGTTAAGTGCCCGGTCTCTGAGACTGTAAGGGCCGCCTCTATTGTCTCAAGGTCACGCATCTCACCAATAAGAACGACGTCGGGATCCTGTCTGAGGACATATTTCAGTGCAGCCTTGAAGGATACCGTATCAGCATTAACCTCTCTCTGGTTTACCAGACTTTTCTTATGTGCGTGAAGATATTCTATCGGGTCTTCAACAGTTATAATATGCTCACTTCTCTCTGCGTTTATCCTGTCTATCATAGCAGCGAGCGTTGTAGATTTCCCGCATCCCGTAGGTCCTGTAACAAGGATTAATCCACGTGGTTTTTTTACAAGATCATGAACAATTTCAGGCAACCCGAGGTCCTTAAATCCCCTTATCTCAAAAGGTATGGTTCTGAATGCCCCTGCAACTGCACCTCTTTGCATAAATATATTCGCCCTGAACCTACTTAAGCCCTTGACACCAAAAGACAGGTCAAGTTCATTATTCTCCTCATATTTATGTTTCTGTGCATCAGTCAAAACGCTATAGCAGAGTGCCTTCGTGTCTGCAGGTGTTAAAGTCGCATGATCAACAAGCTCAAGCTGACCGTCTATTCTCAACCTCGGGGGACTTCCTGTTGTTATGTGGAGATCTGAGGCATTCTTTTCTATCATTACCTTTAATAAGTCATAAAGGGTAGCCATTTATATTTCATTCCTCCTTTTTTCCTTTTACCTAACCCGGATAAAGCATTTGTGATAATGAATCCGATAACTCATAGAGATACTGTGTAAAAACATTTTCTGATTCTTTAGTATACACTTAACAAATGGTATTAGTAATGTTTTTGTTGATAAAAACAATAAAACCTCATTTAAATAATTTATCAAATTAAACAAACTTCGGGAAATGTCCGCATTATTCATAATTAATCGCCAAAAGTAACTCTCATCACCTCTTCTATAGAGGTAATACCTTCTTTAACCTTGGTAAGACCACTCATCCTTAAGGTCTTCATGCCAAGTTTTGATCCAGTTTTTTTAATGTCATCTGTTGATGCTCCTTCAAGAATCATTTCTTTAATCTCTGGTCCGACAGCCATTACCTCATAAAGGGCTAATCTTCCCTTATAGCCGGAACCACCGCACACAGGACACCCTTTGCCTTTGTAACATACCACTGTTTTTGCTTCTTCCTCAGAAAATCCTAGTTTTACAAGTGCAGGCATGGCAATCTTTTCCTCTTCCTTGCATTCTTGACATATTTTTCTTGCAAGCCTCTGAGCAGCTATAAGGATAACAGATGCAGAGACCAGAAACGGCTCTATCCCCATATTCAATAACCTGCTTATGCTGCTTGGGGCATCATTTGTATGCAGGGTACTCAGGACGAGATGTCCCGTCAGAGCTGCCTTAACCGCAATCTCTGCTGTCTCAAAGTCACGAATCTCCCCGACAAGAATAATATCAGGGCTCTGTCTTAAAAAAGCCCTGAGTGCGGCAGAAAAAGTTAAGCCTATTTCTTCCTTCATTTGAACCTGGTTCATCCCTGTAAAGTTGTATTCAATGGGATCCTCTGCAGTCATTATATTAATACCAGGTTTATTAAGGAAACTTAATGCTGAATAAAGTGTGGTCGTCTTTCCACTTCCGGTAGGCCCTGTAACAAGCAACATCCCATAAGGTTTTTCAAGTGTATCCATGAATATCTTTAGTGCTTCCTTCTCGAATCCAAGTTTTGTAAGATCTACTTCAAGATTCGACTTATCAAGAATCCTGAGAACCGTTTTTTCACCAAAAAGACATGGCAGAACTGAAACACGGAAATCTATCTCTCTTTTTTTACCCAGTCTTAATTTAATCCTTCCATCCTGAGGAAGTCTCCGCTCTGCTATATCAAGCTTCGACATTATTTTTAGTCTCGAAGTTACAGGATTCTTTATTTTTAAAGGCAGATTCATCGCATTAAACATTACACCATCAACCCTGTACCTGACCCTCAGAGCAGTCTCATATGGCTCGATATGGATGTCGCTTGCCCCGCCTTTTATAGCATTTATAAGGATACCGTTGACAAGTTTAACTATCGGCTCCTCAACATCCCCGACTGCCATATCTTCTTGTTCAGTATAAGCCTCTACACTGTCAAGCGCATCTCCAACAACCTTGTCAAATTCATTAACATCAACCATTACACCATCATCAAACGATGATGAATCTTCATCCTTCAAATCTTCATCTGTGACGGAATAATCCTTTGCCTGAATTATCTGTGTCGTGGCTGACTTCTTTGCTGAGACGAGGGCATCCCCTTGACCCGAATAATATGCTGAAATCGCGCTTATAATTGAAGATTCACTGGAT
>MHEF01000174.1:5696-6746 GCA_001805125.1 Nitrospirae bacterium RBG_13_39_12 | reverse complement strand
GTGTAATCGAATCAGCAGATAGTTTCATGAATGAAATCAGAATAATATGCTCAAAACATTTTCAAAAATACGCTTTTTAAAATAAAAACATCAGTGAAACCGGAGCCACATTACGGATAACGCAATTTGAAGATTTCTGAGGTAGTTAATAGAAATGCCACAACCTGACAATTATGTAAACAGGCATATAAAGTGTGTAATTTACTTCTTATGACATTGAATGCAGAGCTGCCTCTTCCTATCGAAAAGAAGCATAAATTCTGCCTTGGAGGAATGCATACCGTGGCATGTAATGCAGGTTATCGGCTGACCATTGCGCGGGTCTTTTACCTCTGGTCCAAGTGGATGAGCAACCTTATGCTGCGCCGTATGGCATCTTACACATGTCTGGATACTATCTGCCTTGAAATAGAGCGGATTATCAGAATGTGGAGGTATATGACAATCAAAACACTTTCTATCCTTCACAGGGACACATTTAATCGGACTGGCTCTTAATGCCCTTTCCATAAGAGCTGTCTTTTTCTCGGTGCTTGCATGACAGGTAACACATACCCCTGATTCTTTTATTGTCAGGTTTTTCTTCTTCGAGGCGTGGTAATTGTGGCACATACTGCACAAACCCTTTGCATCACTCACGTGAACATCGGGTTCCTTGAATTTTGCCGGGTCCTTCTTGTGGCAACTGAAACATAATTCCTTACCTGCCAACTTTGTTGTTATCTTTCTATCAGCCACGATGGGCTCATGACATTGTTCGCATTTTTTGTCCAAAAATGCTGTATGGCCATAAGGACCTAACAAACCGCTGGTATTTGAAGCATGTCCGCCATGACATGCAGTGCAGTCCAGTTTATCTGTAGCAAAGGTTATTGAAACACCACCTGCCTTGCACCGTGGACCATGACATTTCTTGCATACCTTATTCGGAACATCGAGAATCTGATTCTCCTCTGAAGAGGCATGGGCATCGTGACAGGCTGAACATTCCCCTTCCTTAAATGGAATGTGTACAGAGGATTTCTTGAATTGCTCTTTAAGTGGCTCGTG
>MHEF01000174.1:5323-5465 GCA_001805125.1 Nitrospirae bacterium RBG_13_39_12 | reverse complement strand
ACATAACGCAGGGTCCTTAGCACTTAGCAGATACTTCGATTCGGAATAATGTGAGATGTGGCAGTTCAGACAGTCTCCTTTCTCCATATCAATGTGCCCTCTTCTTACAGTGGTAGTAACTATTCTTTCATGGCACGATAGA
>MHEF01000174.1:4093-5278 GCA_001805125.1 Nitrospirae bacterium RBG_13_39_12 | reverse complement strand
CCATGAGGGCTATGACATATTGTACACTTCCCTTCTTCCACAGGGAGATGCTTGTTAATGCTTGCCTGTACATCGGTCGCAAGTTTTTTATGGCACTCATAACACAACTCGGGCATTGACTTGATTGTGCTGGCAACATATTCACTCGCATGGGGATTGTGGCAGATCAAACATTCCTTTGTCTTGAATGGCCTATGAGTATCCACTTCTTTAAGCTCAAGAAACATATTGCCATGGCACCTCATGCAGAGCTGGTCCGGCGAATTATTCAATAGACCCTTATAAGTAGAGGCATGGGGCTTATGACAGGAGGCGCATTGTCTGTTGTTCACAGGTGTATGAATATATGTCTTGAAAAACTCCTTCTCTTCCTTCTTATGACACGTATAGCATAAATCGGTTAAAGCAGTTTTCATCATGCCCGGGTTATTACTACCATGAGAGTCATGACAACTCTTGCATTCAATCTTTGAAAATGGCGCATGTATATTTTTCTCTTTTAACTCCATTTCGGTCTTTGGATGGCAGGTAAAACAGATCTGCCTCCCGGATGCCTTCAAATAAAATATATTCTCAGATGCATGAGGATTGTGGCAGGCAGTACATCCCTTATCCTTAATTGGTGCATGCAGGTTGGTCACCCTTAATGTATCCGATTTATTTTTATGGCAACTTATACACAGGTCGTTTCTACCCATAAGGGTAACAGCCGGATAATCTGTTGCATGGGGGCTGTGACAGCTCTGACATTTTCCTTCATCTACGGGGCGATGTCTGTATGCTGTTTTAAATTGATTTTCCTCTTTCTTGTGGCATGTGTAACATAGCTTACTACCCGGGGCAATAACACCAAGCGGATTAGGGTCGGTCACTGGCTTGTGGCATGAAGCACACTGCCCCAGATTTAAAGGGGCATGAACCGATTCCCTGAGCAATTTATCATTTGTTGAACTGTGAGGGGTATGACACCCTGTGCACTTACCTTTCTGAACAGGATAGTCTTTATGCGCCTTTCTGAATTTGTCCTCTGTGTAGCTGTGGCATGACTGGCAGAGCTCCACCTCCTGTTTTATGAGACTATCTTTATATGGAGAGCCATGGGGCGCATGACATACCAGACATCCGTCTGCAAGAGGTTTGTGTCGTTTGGCGCGCATAAAGGCGTCCTGTTTATGACATGTAAAG
>MHEF01000174.1:275-4075 GCA_001805125.1 Nitrospirae bacterium RBG_13_39_12 | reverse complement strand
TTTTTCAAAAGGAATTTATTATCCGATGCATGAGGATTATGGCAGGGGATACACTTGCCTTGCTTCAGTGCGGTGTGGACATTAGCCATCTTATCAATATTCAGTGCCATCTGGGTATGACAGATATAGCACAGCTTTTTTTCTTCTCTTTCTTTAAGGGATAAAACAGGAAGCCTTCCATGACGGAGGTGGCATGCCTCACATTCACGTTTACTCATAGGAGAATGTACGTACTTCTTTTGAAATTCTGTTAATTTCGCTGTGTGACAATCCAGACAGGGCTTTGCCTCGAATCCCCTTTTTCTAACCACCTCTTCAGGAGCACATGTATAAATAAAGCCGAAAATAAAAAGAACAAAAGCAATTTTTATGAATGTGAAGGCAGTCTCTTTTGGAAGATTTTTAAACATATTCCTTAGGTAATTTCCCTAATATCCTAAATTTTATAGATTATCCGCATTTCGTTCATCAATGTCAAGAAAAAAAATTACTTTTTTTGCAAATCTTCTTCGAGTGACTTGACGTCATCTTCATAGATATCTATCTTCGCCTCTTTTTTCAATTCCTTCAAGTAGTCGTTATACAGATTATCAATCTGCTCAGCATAGCAACCTCTGTAAACATCGCCCTTAACCTTACTGAATTCTACTACCTCTTCCCCTGTCTTTCCCTGCAATCTGATTATTCTATATTGTGAATCGATCTTGATTATAGGGCTTATATCCCCCGGTTTCAGGGTATCTATAATCTCCCTCAAAGGCTCAGGCAATTCTGCCTTAGTAACCCAGCCAATATCCCCGCCTTTTGATGCTGCAGAATCTGTAGACCTCCTCTTTGCAACCCATGAAAAATCTGCACCATTTTGAAGATCGCTCAACACATCATGGGCATCATCCATGGTCTTTGGTGTAATCTGCTGGATTCTATAAGTGGCGGGCTTGACAAACCGCTCCTGATGTTTCGAATAGTACTCTTCCAGTTCCTTATCCGATATTGGAACTCTGGGTATTATTATTCTTTTGATAAATGTATTCTTGAGAAGCTGATCCTCATAACGATAAATCATCTTCTTTAAATCAGGGTTATTTTCGTAATGGCGGCTGAGTGCATCATGGTCTACTAACTTGCGGTCAATCCAGCTATTAAGAATATCCTCGCTTGATTTCCTTGTACCGGGTGTAATCCCTGCCACAAAATCCCCAACCGTTAAAACCGAGCCATCTACCTCGGCCAGGGGCCTTTCATCCTTTGACCACTTCTCTATCCCCTTACCTTCTTCCCCGATTTTAATAGCAGAAAGGATCTCACGATCAATCTTTATTGCTGCCCGCTCGCGAAGGTACTTGAGATATTCATTACTCCGCTCCCCCTCCTTTTGCTTCCTGACTGCCCTTTCTATGCCCCCTCTGACTTTTTCGAATTCCTCATCAGGTGCCTCTTTCCTGTCAATTAATTTTACTATGTAATATTTGTTCGCTATCTTTATAACATCACTGAATTCCCCGGGTCTCAAATTCAAAACGGCCTCATCTATATAAGTTGGCATGGAGTTTCGTTTAAGAACAATTTCGCCTCCTTCTTTCTTTGAGATATGAGTAGAATATTTCCGAGCGAGTTCTTTAAAATCTTCACCCTTTTTCAGTTGTTCTAATAGATCTTTAGCCTCTTCTTCCGAACCTACCTCAATAAGGCCCAGTGTAAATCGCTCAAAGTTTATCCTGTAGTAATCTGCGATATCCTTTTCTGATACCGAGACCTTCTTTACGATCTCCTCATCGTGGAGTCTCACAACAGATTCCCTGAGTATGTATGCCTGAATAGCCTGTTTTACCTCGGGATACTGATCCATGCCCATACCCCGGGCTTCCTGGATAATCAACCTGTCATCTACCATTCTCTGAACATACTCTGATAAATTCAGGATACCGGCGGAGGAGAGGTCCTCCCTGCGGTGGGTTATCTGTAATGAATATTTCAGATCTTCTTCAGTAATCGGCTCTCCATCTACAACTGCTAACACCGTTTCTCTTTGCAGGGATGCGCAACCCACCAATAAAACAAGCAAAGAGCATAGAACAAAGAGCAGTAATCCCACCCTCCCCCCTTTAGAAAAGGGGGGTAAGGGGGGATTTGAGTTTCGTCTAACTATCACGTCGTTTGGCTCTTTCATGTCATCGTTTAACGTCACCGCTACGGGCATCGTTGCCGTAGTCTTAACCGTATTTAATGTTGTGTTCATTGTGTTCATTGAGTTATAACACAAGAAACTGTGTAAACTCAAAAAACCGTGTAAACTGATTAAAAGTCAGTGCCATTTTGCCTTACCCATCTCCCTTACTAATCTTGAAATAACCTTATACGCTACGTTCTCTGCTGACCTTATCTTTCCAAAATCGAGTATAATTATCCCTTCGTCGCCATTGAGCTGGTAGCTATCATACCATAAAATCCGCTCCTTCCGTGCATCTATCAGTCTGGCACTTATAACCGCTTCAGGTGGAAGGGTACCCTCTTGTTCCTTGTAAAGTTCAACAGTTCCCACTAAAATTCCGTCTACCCCCAGGGATTTTGATATAGCCTCTGTGTTTGTGAGGTCTAATTCTCCTTTACCTCTGACCCTTAAATCTACAACCGAACGCCTGACCTCACCGTATTCTACCGGCACAAACCCTTTATTCTTAAATAGCTCCACTGTAAACATATAAGTAGCCATCGTGCCTGCATCTCTAATCTTACTTTTGTTCTGAAAAGGCATTACTGCAATTTTGTAAGTTGACTCTATGTTTTTATATGGCGGTGTAATGCTGAAGGACTCAAGTAATTTATCTATGACCTTTGTCGTAAGTCTATCTATCGTTTGTATCCTGCCAAGTCCGAGGATCTTTGTAAAATCCTCTCCTGTAGCAGAGGTATGATTTGCCCATAAAATAGCACCATCTGAAGAATTAACCAGGCGTGCTGAAAGTCCTACCCCGGGATTTTCTTTAGGGGAAAATGAATTAAGAGACCCCACCAAAATGGCAACCACATTTAATTCTTCCTTTAATTTTCTGGCTATATCACTTGAGATGTAACCGGTAGCTCTGACTCTTTCTTTGAGCAAAAATCTGTTCAGCGTATCTTCATCCAGCACCGTAAAGCCCTTTGCTTCCAGCCGGCCTTTTATCACAGGCATAACAGTTGTCAGGGCATCCTTGTTATCAGTTAAGTTCTCAAAAGGAAAGACGGCTACTTTAAATCCCCTTTCGCCAGCCTTTGCTATAACCTCCCTCTCTCCCTCCGGGGATGAAGGGGGATTAGATGGTTGGGCAGCGTAACCTGCACCAACAGCAAATGGCAAAAGGCTAAAAATGATTAGCATAGAGCTCAAGGCATAGAGCATAGAGTTTCTACCCTTAGTACTTTGCACTTTGCATTTAGCTCTTAGCACTTTGCTGATAACTCTTTGCTCCTTGCTCCATGCTTTTTACTAATATTTATAAAGCGTATGGAGGGCTTCTCTAACTACCTTTAACGTTGTCTCACTCATAGTTTCTGACCTTGCGCCAAAATGTCTTGCCCAGAAATCAGCCCCTCCACGTGTCCTTGTGACCGACCAGACAATACTGCCAGAGCCTGTATCAGCCATCATCAGGGTGATGGTTACCTCCGGGGCAGAGATGTTTCCCATCCTCGCCTCTCCGTATTTCTCAACTGCACCTATGATAACAGCCTGAACCTTAAGGGACTTCCCTAAGGCTTTTATCTGATCAGCATTCAAGGACTGGCCCGGTTTGAGCTTGAGGTTATCAACTGCCGCA
>MHEF01000174.1:0-239 GCA_001805125.1 Nitrospirae bacterium RBG_13_39_12 | reverse complement strand
GAGGCCAATAGCTCACTGATAACCACATGTCTCACAGCATCAGCAGCAAATTTTTCATTGGTCAGATTATCCAGAGGCAGTACTGCTACCCTTTTAACGAAACTGAAGTCTATATCAGGGTTAATATAAAAAGAAGGGATTCCCTTACCTCCACAGCCGGAAACAATAAACATTGTTATGAGTATCCATGCCAACATGTGTTTTTTCAGCAAATTCATATCATTCCCTCAAGTCAGTTT
>MHEF01000173.1:6622-6702 GCA_001805125.1 Nitrospirae bacterium RBG_13_39_12 | reverse complement strand
TTCAATTACACATTCGACAGGCCATTAGGAGACTTTAAATATCAGACTGACCCTCTACTCGAAGACTGTCCTGCAAAGGA
>MHEF01000173.1:5551-6371 GCA_001805125.1 Nitrospirae bacterium RBG_13_39_12 | reverse complement strand
AATATCAGCACAACTTTGTCATACCATTTCTGCTGATCACCCTTTGCCTTAATCCCCCCTCTGAGTTTTTCAAAAGACATACCCAGGAAAGTGCCTAACACAGGTGTAGCAATCAGATCCTGAATCGAAGGTGCCTCAAACAGCGCTTCTACGCCGAATTCAAACAATGCTGCCGACAGTGCAGAATACAGGAAGGAATCAAATTTTTCAAGGCCGCGTTCCCTGGCGCGGATGTAATAAATAGAACCCCAGTAAGGGTGGAAGAGATAGTTAACATACCACTTGTCTTCATCCCAGACGATCTTTCCTACGTTTTCTGCCCATCTGTTGATCTCATATGAATTCTTGTTTTCCTCTGACCAGCCTGTCACCGCCTCCGGCAGAATATAAATGATCCCTATTAATGCTACCTGATAGCCAATAAAATAGAGCGTATCTCTTGTGAGACCCGACCAATCAGGTTTGACTTTTTCCTCTTCGGTAGTTGAAACTTTCTCCGGGGAATCAGTCTCTTCAAGACAAGGAGTATCCTGTAAAGTCATGACAGAGTCTTCAGTAATGGACGGAGAATTTCCAATGTCAGCACTAATTTTTATGTCAGGATTTAGCTCAAGGTGGATCTGCGGGGATATTGCTCGTAGCCACACAGGTTCCCGTATCTCCTGTGCCTGAACACTTCTTGCAGTCAGTATATTAAAAGCAGCAAATAACGCAAGCCATATGACTTTATGTGCCACCTCAGTAAGGCATCTTTTCAGGTGGTCTCCTCTCGGGGACATATACATGCGGGAATTTTTCCTCATTCCACTCCAGTGATACA
>MHEF01000173.1:4835-5534 GCA_001805125.1 Nitrospirae bacterium RBG_13_39_12 | reverse complement strand
GCTTCCATACTCTTTTACGTCCGGGATCCGGTATACACAGGGACAGATGATATCCTTATCTTTCTCATAGTTCCCTGAGGCCAGCCTGCACGGACAGGACATGTGTCCGTAACGCTCTTTGTTTATGAGAAGACCTTTGAGGAGATCAAAAACCTTTTCTTTATCTTTATTAAAGAAATAGCCCAGAGGTTCCTGTACCTTTCTTAACATCTCATAAAGCTGTTCAGCGCTTATCATATCCCCAAAGCCTCCCTTATTGCTCCTTCATGGAATCCCACAATTATTCTGTCGCCAATAATAATCGTGGGAAACGTGCATAATGGATTGAATTTCTTAACGTTTTCAAGGATTGCAGTCAACTCATTGCTACTCAGCAAATCCACATCAGTGAATTCATACTTTACTGCACATTCATCCAGAAATTTTTTTGTTGTCTTACAGTGACTGCAAGTACTCAGTGTATACATCTTAACAGGTTTTTGCATGTCTCCTTCTCCCTTTGTATTGTCCTCTGTACATGGCACATTTTGCTCATTAATGGTGACCACTGTTTTACTAATACGGTCATAAGTAAAGCCACTTGTATGTCATTCCCGCTTGTCGGGTCACCTCAGCGACTCGCCGAGGCGAGAATCCTTCCGACTTGTTCGGAATCTTGAAGAAAGATGCCGGACAAGCCGGCATGACAGAAAGAAGCCT
>MHEF01000173.1:4461-4603 GCA_001805125.1 Nitrospirae bacterium RBG_13_39_12 | reverse complement strand
TTATTGCTTGTGAGAGACCGATCAGCGTCTATTCTTCAACTTTCTTTTGCCGATTCTGGACATAAGCGTCACGTATGGAAATATAGGGATCAATGGCTGACTTTTTGAGGTCCTCGTACTCTCCGATATGAAAAGAAGTCTC
>MHEF01000173.1:4320-4453 GCA_001805125.1 Nitrospirae bacterium RBG_13_39_12 | reverse complement strand
CCTCGTATGCAAAGATTCCGAAAGAGGCCTCATACGGGTTTACGTAGGTGACAGGATGGAGGAGTAAATCTCCTACTAAACCCACAGTATCTCGCAGGCTGGAAGGCCCGAGAATAGGCCACACAATATAGAA
>MHEF01000173.1:1622-4287 GCA_001805125.1 Nitrospirae bacterium RBG_13_39_12 | reverse complement strand
GCCAAGATCTTCATCATGACGTTTAACATCCATTTCATCCTTTGCAAAATCACCGAGGCCACCGACACCAAAAGTGGAATTCACAGCAAAACGCAGCAGTTCATTTCCTGCGGTTTTCATCTTCAACTGTAAAAGGTTGCTTACGAAGCGGATTGGTGTTGTGATGTTATAGAAAAAGTTGCTGACAGAGATTCTCATGCCCTCTGGAACAACAGCAGAATATCCCTGTGACACAGGTTTCAATAACCAGAAATAGAATTTATCATTGAAGTAGTACATTCCTTTGTTCCAGACACGGAGAGGATCAGCAATCTGAGGGGATTCCTCTTCCTCGATGATTTCTTCCTCATCTGCTGGATTTTCTCCCTGAGCGGATTCCTTAACAGGTTCATCCTGTTCCATAGTGACTTTGTCCTGCATCTGTACGACCTGGTTCTCTCCTTGAGAAGGTGTTACTTCTTGATTCTGACAGGGACAAGGGATGGCCGATGGAAGAGACTCATCAGAAAAAGATAAAGATAATGAAGAAAAGCAAGAAATTCCAATGATTCCTGTGATTAGAATAATCAGTTTCACCATTTGAATGCTCCTTTATTTATAAATTTTACACCCTGCGGTCTCTGCCGCAGTTCTTTATTTCTGTCATTCTGGCTCTTGTCCTCGCTTTGTCGAGGATCTGTCCAGAATCTTTCTTGCGATCCCGAGCAGTCAGAAGGATTCCCGACTGATCCCCGACAATGCGGGGACGAGAGCGGGAATGACACTGAAAACAAATATTCAATTTCTGAAGCCCTGCGGTCTCTGCCGCAGGGTTCTTCACATTATGCCTTGCCGACTTTTTTCCGAAGGACTTTGAGTAATTCTTCAGGCGATTTGTTTGCCAGTATCTCTCTGAACTGAGTTCGGTAGTTCTTTATCAGGCTCACACCCTCAATAATGACGTCATAAACTCTCCATTCTCCGGTCTTCAGGATGACTCTATAGTAAATCGGTGTCTCTGACTTCATTGTGATGATGTTACTCTGGACCTCAGCCGTAGCATCGGAAAGCA
This sequence comes from Nitrospirae bacterium RBG_13_39_12, assembly GCA_001805125.1. Classification (GTDB taxonomy): domain Bacteria; phylum Nitrospirota; class Thermodesulfovibrionia; order Thermodesulfovibrionales; family SM23-35; genus RBG-13-39-12. The sequence continues at coordinate 3,236 of MHEF01000173.1, read as the reverse complement.
TGAATTCTTTATTAAAAACTATTTTTTCATCCCTATAGGACGTGATCCTGTCCATATAGGCATCTTCAAGGATATCTTTAAAAAGTTCAATGAATTCTTTCTGTTGATCCGGATTGAAGATTTTCCAATTGTTGCCTAATGTCCTTTTCGAAAGTTCGGCGAAATCAAACATTTTTTCTGAGATAGTCCGAACCTTCTCTTTTTTGGCCTTTTTTGCTTTCTCACCTTTCAGGGCCGGATCACGCAGCACATTGAGCACATCGTTGACATGTCTCTCAACAGTAATGAGCGGGACTCCCGCATACAGGTAAAGAGGAAGAATCAAAAAAACAACAAGATGAAATCCGATAAGCGCTTTTTTCATGGATAACCCCCTTTTTATTGGTTCCTGCATAACTAATGACCTATTCAATTTCTCCTTAATCTGTCACTCCCGCTTGTCGGGAGTCCTTCTGAAGAAAGATTCCGGGCAAGCCGGAATGACAAGAGGACATTACTTTTGCATCTTTCAATGATTTATTCTGTAATCTCTTTTTCACCTTTCTTTTCCTTGCCGATATCTCCAAAGGCATATTTACTTATGATGTTTTCGATATCAATAGGTGATGTAGTTTCTGTGATGTTACTGCCTGGTTTCAACAATTGCTCTGAACCACCCGGATCGATCTGGACATATTTGTCCCCAATCAAACCGGATGTTTTGACGGAAGCGATCGCATCAGCATAGACCTTTACGCCCTTTTTAATCTTCATCTCCACTAACGCCATCTCTTGTTCCTGGTCAATGGTCAACTGTTCCACTTTTCCAACCTCAAGACCAAGCATTTCCACGGGACTGCCCACTCTCAGGCCTGAAACCGAAGTGAATCGTGCATAGAGCAAGTATGAGTTATCTCCGAAGAGCGAAACTTCTCCAAGTTTCATGGTCATATATCCTATGCACAGGAGCCCTATGACAACAAAGATGCCGACAGTCGTTTCCATCATATACTTTTTCATTATACCTTTACCTCCGGGATTTCGCATCTATGTACTGCAATTACTCTCTGGTTAGCTTTTGCTCTTCTCACAATGTCATCCAAAGCATCGTTGGACTTCGCTTCCGTAATACCTGCATATACGAAGATATTAAAACATTGCTGTGCTTCGATTTGAGCCTGAGTCGCAATCTGGATGTCGAACAACGCATGTTCATGAAGCCCCTTGGCAAAATTATCCAGTAATTGTTCGGTTTCATTAATTTCTGCATGGGGAAGTATGGTCAGGATATGGTCTCTGCTCTGACGGGTTGAGAATCCTCCGATGGCATCAAGATGACTGTTGATGTAATCTCCGAGGGATTTTACAACCTCAAGCGCTGCCCGTGGTCCCAGGGTTTCGGTGATCAAGTCGAGTTCAACACTGAAGAGAATTGCGGTGACATTTGTGTCTGCCAATCCGTGTTCCAGTGTCGTTGTATATCTCGACCTGAACATCTGCTTTGAAAGCAGGCCGGTCAACTCATCATGGAAGCCCTCAAGACTCTGGAGGAATTCGTCAACCATGGGATGATCTAATTTCACGACCTCTTCATAGGTTCCCTGGAATTCTATTCTACCCTCCCACAAAAGGAGA
>MHEF01000173.1:0-1600 GCA_001805125.1 Nitrospirae bacterium RBG_13_39_12 | reverse complement strand
TATCCGGTATATCATGACTGATGATGACAGCCGTAAATCCGAATTTCCTCTTATATTGTGCAATCATACTCAGGATAACATTTTTTCTAATCGGATCCTGACCGGTAGTCGGCTCATCGAAGAGAACAATCTTTGGATCTGTCACCAAAGCCCGCGCCAGGGCAACCCGCTTCTGCATTCCACCTGAAAGCTCCGATGGGTATTTGAATGCTGCTTCCGTAAGTTCTGTTTGTTCAATTCTCTTCATAACCTTGCTCTCGATTTCCTTCTTTCTCAAATGTGTTGTTTGCCTGAGAGGGAGAGCAACATTGTCGAAAACAGTCATCGAATCGAAGAGGGCATTGTTCTGGAACATATAACTGAACTGACTCCTGAATGAGTCCGATTCATTCTTCGTCATTTTTTGAAGAGGTTTCCCTTTGAAAAAAATAGTGCCTTCATCTGGTGAAAGCAGTCCAATGATGTGCTTGATGAGCACGCTTTTCCCTGTGCCGCTTTTGCCGATGATTGTTGTAATATGACCCTCGTAAATTTGTAAATTGACCCGATCGAGGACTGTACGGCTATTGAACCTTTTTGTAACATCTCTAAATTCTATCAATGCATTTTCCATAGACTCTATTACATAAGTAAAGAAGTTACAACATAATCTGAAACGAGTATCATCACGCACGACAGCACGACCGCTGATGTCGTGGAAAGACTGACACTTTTGGCGCCGTAACTGTCAGTACGCATGTGTGTGAAAAAACCCTGAAAGCAACAGATCGTGGAAACGATTATGGCAAAGGCGATTGATTTAATAAAACCGCCGGTTATGTCTTCCATCTCAATACTATGCTTTACACGGTAAATGTATGTGGCAGAATTAACGCCCAGGAGCACAACACCGGTGAAGTAACCGCCAACGAGTCCGATGAGGTCAAAGAATGCCGTCAAAAGGGGAAAGCTGATGATTGAGGCAGCTATCCTCGGGCTTATAAGGTACCGCAGAGGATTAATGCGCATGGTGTACAGGGCATCAATCTGCTCGGAAATGCGCATGATGCCGATCTCTGCGGTCATGGAAGAGCCTGCCCGTGCAGCAATCATAATAGCTGTCAGAACAGGTCCCAGTTCCCTGACCAAAGAGAGACCAACTGATGATCCGAGTGCTCCTTCCGAGCCATACTCAGCAAGGGCGTGATACATTTGCAGTCCCAGGACCATGCCGGTGAACGTTCCAACCATGAACACGATTCCAGAAGACTTTGCCCCGATGTAAAAAATCTGATGAATAATCTCTTGAGCCTGCTTTGGCCGGAAGATCATGAAAAAGGCCTTGCAGAAAAAGATCGTTGCAGCACCAAGATTATCAACCATCCCTATGGTTGTTTTTCCCACAGTGTTGAAAAATCTTGTCAAAAGAAAGGCTGATTTGTTATTGCTCATTACGTCATACCATTCATAACAGAAAAGGGAGAAACGTTCTCAAAATCTCTCCTTTATTAGTTTATATCATAAATTAAGATAGAAAAAAGTAGCAAAAGTCTTATTTTTTTGTAGGTGTTTGTCCTACGAAGAGGTTACTTTTTTTATCCTTAAAAGTATAATACGCTTA
>MHEF01000172.1:3417-7299 GCA_001805125.1 Nitrospirae bacterium RBG_13_39_12 | reverse complement strand
AATAAGAGAAGAGTTCATGTGGGCGGCTCGTTTGTACTCGTCTATGAAATTAATGAAAAAGAGAAATTGGTTATACTATTAGACTTTGACCATCATGATAATATTTATAAAGTGTAATGTGGCAGATGTTTGATTTCGGGCATGTGAAAGGTCATAAAGACCTCAAGGAATCCCTGCAGAGTTTTATCAAAACCGCAGACGAACCCACCCTCCGCCTCGCTTCCAAAATCATTCGTTCGGTCGTTAGACAGCATTTATTAATAAGACCATAAGTAAAGCCACATCTGTCATTCCCGCTTGTCGGGTCGCCTCAGCGACTCGCCGAGGAGAGAATCTTTCTGAGAAAAGAAAGATTCTGGACAAGCCAGAATGACAAAATTGACATGTGAATGTGATTATACTTATGAACTCCTTAATAAATATCGAATTCAGCTTGCAAAACCATTTTTCTAAAGTTTAAAATTTCTCATGTCTATCCTTAACCAAATAGTCGAGAAGAAGAAAGAGCGGCTTGCATATGCAAAACAGAAAATTCCTCTGTCGGAATTAAAATCTAAAATCATCGACATCGACAGAACAAGGGATTTTCAAAAAGCCGTTAAGCGTACAGACAATATCAAGCTTATTGCAGAGATCAAGAAGGCGTCACCCTCAGGCGGAATCATCAGGAGAGATTTCAACCTTTCGGCAATAGCAAAAATATACGAAGATAAAAATGTTAGTGCGGTTTCTGTTCTTACAGAAGAGGATTTTTTCCAGGGAAGTCTTAATTTTCTATCTGCTGTCAGGAAAGTTCTATCAAAACCCATTTTAAGAAAAGACTTCATATTTGATGAATACCAGATTTATGAGTCAAGGGCAAATGAGGCAGATGCTATTCTGTTAATTGCAGCCGCACTCGATAAGAATCAGGCGGTTGAATATCTTCATTTAGCGAAAGAACTTAAATTATCAGTCCTTTTTGAAATACATAACTTTAAAGAACTCGAAATGGCGTTACTCATTGAAAGCGACATAATCGGCATTAACAACAGAGACCTTAAAACATTAGTTATCGACCTTGATACAACATTTGAACTAAAAAAAGAAATCCCTTCCGGTAAGATTATCGTCAGTGAAAGCGGGATAAAGACAAGAGAAGATGTCAAAAAGCTTGAAGACACAGGTATTGATTCTGTGCTCGTTGGTACAGCCTTTATGGAGGCAGATGATGTCGGGAAAAAGATTGACGAGTTGATGGGGAAAGTATGATAAAATTAGGATATGCAGGTTAAAGTCAAGATATGCGGCATAACAAATATCGACGATGCAATAGCTGCAGTTGATTTTGGAGCAGATGCTTTAGGTTTCGTATTTTTTAAAGGTAGTCCGCGTTATATATCACCTGAGGACGCAGCGGTGATAATTAAACAGCTCCCGCCCTTCATAACAACTATAGGAGTCTTTGTTGATGAGAAACCTAAGAAAGTAGAGAAAATAATAATTCAGACCATGGTAGATATCGTCCAGCTGCATGGCAACGAACCGCCTGATTCATGTAACATTTCAAAAAACTTAATAAAGGCAATAAGGGTAAAATCCCTGCAAAGCCTCGACCCACTTGATGAATACAAAGACCGCGTTTGCGCATTTCTTCTCGATACATTTACCCCCGATGTACTCGGTGGAACAGGTCAGATTTTTAACTGGGATATTGCCATCTATGCCAAACAGTTTGGCAGGATTATCCTTGCAGGCGGGTTAACCCATAATAATGTTGCCGAGGCTATAAGACGGGTCAGACCTTACGGCGTTGACGTTAGCAGCGGTGTTGAGTCGAAAAAAGGTAAAAAAGATCATAAAAAATTGAAGCTATTTATAGAGAAGGCAAAAGGAGCCTAAAAATATCTTAGAATATCGGTAATCCCCCTTAGCCCCCCTTTAACCCGAATAATGCAGACATTGCTCATAAATTTATTTAACTCGATGAGGTATCGAGATTATTTTTATTTGTTTTATGGATAAAAGTATTTGTTATACCATTAGTTAAAGGTACACTAAGGTATCGAAAAATTAATTTCTTCTCAATCCCGATAGATATCGGGACATTATTCAATTGCATTATTTAGGTCAACAAAGGGGGCCCAAGGGGGATTTTTTAATTACGTCTATACCTTTTCAACTTTTACTTTTGAATCAGAGCAGACTCTTACAATTGTCTTAACATTACCCCGGGGATTGAAATCCCCGATTATCTCCAGGAACCTGGGTCTTATTTTCTTTTCCAACTTTGAATAAATAATATTTGTTACATCTTCATGCGAGATATAAATATTACGGAAAGAATTCAGGTACAATTTAAGGGATTTCAGTTCAAGAATTTTTTTGTCCGGAATATAATTTATCTTAATAGTTGCAAAATCAGGATATCCAGACCTGGGGCACATGCATGTAAACTCCGCAAAACTGATGTTAACCTCATAATTGCGGCCGGGATGCGGGTTGTTCCAAACCTCTAACTGAGCTTTCCTGATTGCTTTTTCGCCGTATTTCATGAGAGAATCTAACATCTAATATATAAAATTGTAAAGTCCGGAAACTTCTAAACAAAGGTATTGACAAATCCATCCGGCTTTTGTATTTTATTTAAAAGACACAATCTTCTTGTATAAATCGTTAAACCTTCCTGGATAGGCGCAGTCCTACCGGGTAATAAAAAAACCACCTATATAAGATCCAATTTAGGAGTTTAATAATGCAAAACCAAAAAAAGAATTCCGTTACTGACAATCTACCTATTTTTTCAGAACTCAAGGAAAAAACTATTGATGAATTAACAACAGTCGCAAGAGAGCTTAACGTGGAAGGCGCCAGCGGTTTAAGAAAACAGGACCTTATTTTTGCAATACTTAACGCACAGACAGAAAAAACAGGATATGTATTTTCTGAGGGTGTCCTGGAAATTCTTCCTGATGGATTTGGATTTTTGAGGTCGCCTGACTACAGCTATCTGCCGGGACCCGACGATATATATGTATCGCCATCACAGATTAGAAGGTTTAATCTCCGGACCGGTGATCTTGTTTCAGGCCAGATAAGGCCTCCAAAAGAGAGCGAGCGGTATTTTGCCCTGCTGAAAGTAGAGGCAATAAACCACGAACCCCCGGAAGAAAATATAAACAGACCCCTGTTCGACAATCTCATCCCGTATTATCCCACTGAAAAAATAAAACTCGAATACGATGCCACTGATTATTCTACAAGGGTAATGGATTTAATAACGCCCATAGGCATGGGTCAAAGGGGCATGATAGTTGCTGCACCCAGGACCGGGAAAACGATGTTGTTGCAGTCTATAGCAAAAGCAACCAAGAAAAACCATCGGGATATTCATCTTATAATTCTTCTGATTGACGAAAGGCCGGAAGAAGTAACAGACTGGAAACGGCAGGTCCCGGCAGCAGTAATAATAAGTTCAACATTTGATGAACCGCCGCAAAGACACTGCCAGGTGGCAGAGATAGTCATTGACAGGGCTAAACGTCTTGTCGAATGCAAACGCAATGTTGTAATACTCCTCGACAGCATAACCCGGCTTGCGAGAGCTTACAATGCTGTTATCCCTGCAAGCGGCAAAGTCCTTTCAGGCGGCCTCGACTCAAATGCACTCCAAAAGCCGAAGAGGTTTTTTGGCACTGCAAGAAATATTGAAGACGGTGGAAGCCTCACTATATTAGCAACTGCACTTGTAGATACAGGCAGCAGGATGGATGACGTCATTTTCGAGGAATTCAAGGGCACCGGAAACATGGAGCTCCACCTTGACAGAAAGCTCGTCGACAAAAGAATATTCCCGACCATTGACATCAACGGATCCGGCACAAGGAAGGAAGAACTTCTCGT
>MHEF01000172.1:0-3378 GCA_001805125.1 Nitrospirae bacterium RBG_13_39_12 | reverse complement strand
AGTTCTTACTCCATTGAGTACCGTTGAAAGTATGGAATTCCTCCTTGGAAAACTTACAGGTACAAAAAGCAACAAAGATTTCCTTGAAATGATGAATAAATAACCGTGTTCGGGACTTTTTATCAAGCTAAGCGTCTTACCTATTTTCTTCATTACTTCAAAAAACATGTCAAATAGAAACCCAAACGAAGATGGACATAATCCCCCCTCACCCCCCTTTAGCAAAGGGGGGCAGGGGGGATTTTTAGGTAAAAAAAAACTGGAAGATGACAACTATTGTTTTGTATGCGGAGAAAAAAATCCCCACGGCCTGCACCTTAATTTCTCTTTCGAAGAAGGGAAAGCGTTTGCAGAATTAGTTACACAGAAGACCCACCAGGGATATAAGAACATAGTACACGGCGGAATCATCTCCACACTTATTGACGAGGCTATGGTCAAGACTGCTTTACTGCAGGGCATCCCTGCAATTACAGCGGAAATCACCGTAAGGTTCAAGAATCCTCTTATGGTTGGAGAAAGAGCAACTGTCACGGCAACTATAGAAAAAATGAATAAAAAAATAATCGAGACATCAGCTGTTGTCAAAAAAACAGACAACACTTTAATCGCTGAAGGTCATGCCAAATTGTTAAGACAGGATTAGAAAAATAAATCAAGGAGGTATTTATGGAAAAAAAAGACTTGTCAAAAAGAAAACCGGACCCTCAAAAGATGAAGGTATTGAGAAGTTTGCCTCTTGAAATCAAGCAATCCCTCACCAAAGAGGAAGTTGATGCATTTTTATATGAAGAGGTCTGGCCTGATTCTCTTGAAGAAAAGCTGAAGGATTATATTGCTGAAGAATAATATATCATGATTGATTTATTAAGAAGTTCATAAGTAAGCTCACATTGTATGTCATTCCCGCTTATCGGGTCGCCTCAGCGACTCGCCGAGGAGAGAATCTTTCTTCAGAAGGATTCTGGACAAGCCAGAATGACAAAACTTGAGTTAAGCATGTGGCTTTACTTATGGTCTTATTAGTATCCATATAAGTTTCACACGACTTTTTTTATAGATTAACTATTAAAATATGCCTTTTTATATTACTGAGAGGGAGGTTAACGGTTAGAATTTCATAGTTTATATCTTCAATTATTTTGAGTTCCTCTTTTACTTTCGGCCCTTTATTCAGTATAAGCATTCCTTCCTGCTTCACAATATGTGATGCCTTTTTTATAAAATCTCCGGCACTAAACAGTGCCCTTGTAACTGCTATATCCACTGACACGGGTATTTCCTGATTTACCTTTGTTTCCTCAATCCTCTTCTCTATCACCTCGATTTCTTTTAACTGTAATTTTCCTATAATATGCCTTAGGAATGCGGCTTTCTTTCCTGATGACTCAATGAGATACATTTTTATTTCAGGGCGTATTATTTTAACAGGTATGCCAGGAAAACCTGCGCCACTTCCCACATCAGCAACCTTTATCCCACCATCCGGCATAGCCCTTAAATAAAGCAAGGAATCGAGAAAATGTTTGATAATAATGTCTTCGTCATTCTTGAGCCCGGTCAGGTTGTATGCCTTATTCCATTTCTTGAGTTCAGTAAGATACGTCATGAACGCATTTACATGCTCATTCAAAGGAGGTATTAATAATTCGTTGAGACCTTTACGTATCAGTTCATATAGCTTTTTATCGTTCATGTTTTATATCTGCAGTAATCATTCAAAACAGGAAAGTAGAAGATCCCATTGAGCTTTAGTATGCATCGCCTCCGGGAAGAATTGCGTCAACATATATAATCTTTTTATCTCTACGAGGGGTAAAAAGCAGCCTCCAGTCACCGATTCTCAAGCGATAATCTCCGTGAAGTTGTCCTGTTAAAGGTTTAACATTGTGATTCAGCAAAGGGTTTTCTTCCTTTTCCAGTTCCAGCAGGGCTTTTTTAATCCTCTTCCTGGTTTTTTGTCCAGTCTCAGGTAAGATTTTTCTGCTGATGGCTTAATTTCAATCTTCCAGCTCATTAAGGGTCTTCCCCTTTACCCCTTTAACTACCTCCTCCTTACCCTTTTTGATTAATTCTACCCATTCGGGTCTGGAAAGAAGATCGAGGGTCTCTTTATGTCTCTCTATGTACTCATCTATAAGCTCGGATAGTATTTCCTTTATCTCTTTTTTTTCAATACTTGCAATAATTTTCAGAGTATCCCTTTTGTCCTCAGGAATACGCACGGTAGCTGTCGACATAACATTCACTTACTTAATCTATTAGTATTATAAGCTCCTATGCGCTCAGTATCAATGTAATACAGATTTTCTAAAAATCCAGGAGGTACTGATAAAAAAAGGATGGATTTTTAATTTCCTTTACCCAATTGAACCAAAATCATCTTCAACAGGTTAGACAGATATAGAATAAAATTGAGTTGACCGGACCAATACTTTCTTACAGTAACAAACGATACTACATAAGCTGATAAATGTGCATTTTACTTTTAATAATTGTGATATGATGCAATGCTACAGGGGCGTAAAGATAAGATTAAAGCGACATGAGTGAATTTTACTGATATACTGCTCTACTATAGAGAATAAGCATTTTTTAGAAATAACGTCTCCCATGTCTTTTTCTTGGAAACTTTTAAGCATAAAAAACCGACCGTGCTAGCTAGGCTACCACTTTAATTTATTGGCTCGATTAAGAATGGACTTTAAGGCCTTTTCTTCTAAAGAAACATTGCTCGCTGATTTTACCTTAGTAGACGCCGTTTTAAAGCATATTACATTTGATTGTTTGTCGGTTAATTCAGATGAGCCGTGTCTTGTTGCTGAATGATCACATTTCTTTGTATTTTCGAAGAGATCCAAATTAGGTGGTATTTTCTGTTTCTTGTTACTTCCCTTCATAGTTATCTCCTTTTTGAAAAGTATACTATATTATCAATAAAATGTTAAGAATACAATAACTAGTAAAAACCTGACTCTTCTTGTAAATATTTGACAACTCTTGCTTCAAATGCAGACCACGCATCTAAATACTCGGTAGTTGTGGGAAGTGCCTCTTCAGGTCTTGTTCTTATTCCCTTACCTTCAACTTTTCTCTTATCAGCTTCATAGAAATTTATATATTGTCTTGGGGCAACCCCTTCAAAATGCGTAAAAACAACTTCCTTATGTTCGCCGTGTGGATTTGTAGGTTCCAATTTAATCTCATCTCTATACATTTCCATTGCAAGACTTTTTTCGTACGGTTCAATAAAGAAGAGTTTCTTAATGCCTACTGATATTATATGGCGTGCACAGCTATGACAAGGGAATGTTGTACAGTAGAGTGTTCCGCCCTTAGGGGATATTCCACTCCGGCATGAAGATAAAATTGCCTCCA
>MHEF01000171.1:3242-21298 GCA_001805125.1 Nitrospirae bacterium RBG_13_39_12 | reverse complement strand
GATTGACATGAATAACACATCAGGCTATCATCATGTTATGGACTCAACTGCACTTTTGGAAAGGACTTATCCAATACCCCATGGTGCTGGCGCAATACGCAAATGCACAATGTGCCATGTTGACCATGACATCTTCAGCCCGATGCTGAATACAAACAGCAGCGGAAGATCATATAATTTGAGGACTACCATCGGCACAACGCCAACAAAGATAAGTGGATTTACTAATAGTGACTATGTCACTGGTGGTGGTATCTGCATAAGCTGTCATGGAAATAGTACATGCCTTGCCTGTCACACAGGTGGTATGCCTAAAAATACTACTGCACAGAAAAATGACGGTACCACCGTTGCAATGATAGTTACTGATGCCCAATTTTCAACATCTGCTCATAAATATAATGTTGCCTCGACAATGGCAAATGATTCAACAACTTTTAATTCCAATTGTTCTAAGTGCCACAATGCAAAGAACGGTGAGATAACAACATTCCAGAGTTCGACAAATAAATTCGGTACACACGACGATACAGCGAGAAGACTTATTGCAGCTCTCGGCGGTACTCTTGTGGAGAATTATGAAGAAGCATTTTGTTATCGTTGTCACAGCAAAGCGGCAGATGCAATCGGTGGGACAAAGAAAATAGTAGATGCCAATGACTGGTATGGTGCTGTGACAAATATGAGTGCCCCGTCAACGAGTATTTACCAGGTCTTTCAGAAGACACACAAGCACAGAGTAGCAAGTTATACCGGCCTTCACAAGCCTTCTCCGACAGATGAAACAAGGACGTATCTGTCTGCGAACAAGCATGTGGAGTGTGATGACTGTCATAACCCGCATGCTGCTAAGGCAGGGCTTCATTCAAGCAATCAGGCCCATATTGCAGCTCGCTCAAATCTTATCTCTGATTCAGGTCCTCTATCAGGCATGCAAGGGGTGGAGCCGACATGGTCAGCATCAAACTGGGGTGGTGCAAGTGCATGGCCTACAACAACATCAACTGCAACAAAAGAATATCAGATATGTTTCAAGTGTCATTCCAACTACAATACTAACTTCTCCACATGGGGTGGAACTGTCGAGGCCTCATGGACGGATATTGCCCTTGAGTTCAATCCATCCAACGAGTCCTATCACCCTGTGGTTCAAGCCCTTCCTGAAACAGACCCTGGCGCTAATGGTTCCAACCGGCTACCCCCTTCACACACCAGCCTTCAAATCGGCGACTCAGGCTACGGATGGCAACGGACGACTACGAGGATTGTGGATTGGAGGGCAACCGAGCCCCTTAAGACCTGGGTGGACAATCAGTGGGTAAACTGGGGCCTAAGAATCGGCAAGTTGGGGCAAGAAGCGTGTCTTGACACCTCCTACAATGCCATCAGAAGAATAGTTGCGAATGGTGTAACGACCTTAGCGCCTGATGCTCCCCCATGGCAGAAAAACTACCTTGAAGTTGATCCACCGCTGGATACCATCGGTGCTTGTTCTGTTATGTACTCCATTGAATACTATGCAGGACAGGGCACTAGGGCAACAAACACGGTAACCGACACCTACAAGAACTACTACCTCTATCTGCCGTCGCTTGCCGGGTATGTGGTAGTCATTTCCGACGATACCGGGGCCAATGTGGCCAAGGGCACCGTTACATCAAACACGGCCACCTCATTTACGGTGGGTAGCTGGACTGCTATGTACGGTAGTGTTCCCACTGGAACGGTCGGCTACTATTTCTCCGCCACGGGTCAGAGCATGATGTGTTCCGACTGCCACGGCAATGATGTACTTTCGTCGGCTGCCGCGCAAGGCCCTCACGGTTCGGTGGTCAAATGGATGCTCAAGGGCAGGAACACGGGATGGCCGACATGGTTGGATTCCGATAATGGATTAGGCAACGTAGGAGGAACGGCTTACACCAGACTGTATACAGTTGGTTACAGGGATTTCTGGGATGGAAGAAAAGCCTCCGGCACCACCGGTGACGGTCTATTCTGCTTGAACTGTCATTCGACAGTGAGTTTCAGCAAAGACAAGAACGGTCGCAACACCAACTATAACATCCACTTACACTTCAACCACTCCACCGGCGGTGTATATTGCATAGGCTGTCATGTAATGATACCCCATGGTTACAAGGTAGGGAGATTGATCGGAGGCAACACCACCCCTGCCCGGTATTGTTTTGACAACTTGACTTCCCTGATGCTGGTTTCGAGCTTTACAAAGGCCGCCGACGGCCCAGGCAGATTCATTGGTGGTTATCCGAATGGCTACAAGACAACTAATTGCTCCGTTCCTAGTTGCCATCCATGAAGTGAGGGTGGTTTTGAAGAGTAGTAGGGAAGTTTAATTAACTTGCAAGGATGTGGACAAAAATCTCGACCTTTAAAAGATGTTCCAGATGAAGAAAGTGCTACTTGTTATATTGCTCATGGGTATATGTATTTGTGGCTGTCGTGCCGGTACCGAGAAGGATACCGTGGCAGTCAAAGATACTATACTGAAATATAACCAGCTCCTTTCTGAAGGCTATGCCAAGATGAACATGACACCCCTGAGAGAAGTTGCAACAGATGAACATGCCTTAAAGGTTTACCACCACATGGCAGCGCTCGGTGAAGCAAAGATACGGATGGAATCACAATTGGTAAATATTGAATTTTTAGATATTCAATTCCCCCAAAAATATTCTGCAAAAGTGAAGACCAAAGAAAAATGGGATTATACACATGTGAATATTGGGACAAAGATGCCTGCACAGACAGTTGTGCAGGGTTTGCTTTATAAACTTTCCTACGAGCTTATAAAGAAGAATGGTAAATGGCTTGTGTCCTCAGTATCAGTATTGGAAGGGAATAAGTCTTCAGATAAAAACCTGAAATAGATTCATCTCCCAAAATATATTACCATCTTTTTATCCAAATTTTATGCTGTTTTTTATCAAATTAGATTAAATAATAATTGACTTGTCTGCTTACTCAGCGTCAGGGGTATCAGCCTTTTCTTTTCTCTTCTTTATCTCTTCCAGCCTTTCTTTGGTGGCAGGAGCCATTTTTGATTTCGGAAAATATTTTTCAATAATCTTATATGCCTTCTCAGCTTCTGCTAAATCTCCGAGATTATACTTTGCCTCAGCATACATAAATACAGGACTGGGGTTAGGATGTTCATCTTTTTCGTTAAACTTACTTGCTGCATCAGGGTATATCTTTAATATCTTATCCCATTTCTTATTTTTATGATAGATTTTAGCCAGAGTATCTTCTATCAGGGTTGTTATTACTGACCTGGGATATTTTTTTAAAAATTCAGAATACAAAGCCTCAGCCTTTTCATATTCCGGCGGAACGTTATTTTTTACATAAAGTGAAATTAGTCTCCAGTAGCACTCCTGCGCAATGGCGGTGTCTGGATACTCTCTGATTATATTGATATATAATATTTCTATCTGTGGAAGAACTGTCTGTATATCCTGAGTTTCAGTAAGATCAAGAATCTCCTCGAACAACTCATATGCTTTTGCTTCCCGGTCAGAAATAGCGGGCTTCTTTCTAGCTTCTTTAGCCGGCATTCCTTCTTCTGTTTCATTCGAAGTGGCTGTTACAAACGAGCCAGTACAAGCGGAAAATGCAAATATAAAAAGGATTATATAAATATTAATCTTACCCATCAATAATTGTCCCTTACATGAAATATATATATTATAATTTATATTCTTGAAATCTTTCTATAATTTTTATTTAAGCTTATGTAAAATATAGCTCATATCATAATCGGAATCTTTTTATAGACTATTATGTGAAGACCCTGCGGCAGAGACCGCAGGGCGTCTAAAATTGAATATTTGTTTTCAGTGTCATTCCCGCTTGTCGGGTCGCCTCAGCGACTCGCCGAGGAGAGAATCCTTCCGACTGTTCGGGATTGCAAGAAAGATTCTGGACAAGCCAGAATGACAGAAATAAGGAACTGCGGCAGAGACCGCAGGATGTAATATTTATTACTTTATGATATAAAGGCAATACATGAGAAAAGTTTCAATTACACTGATATTATTTTTTCTTTTTTCTTTAATGACAGCACCTTATTCTTATGCTGATAAAATTAAGGTTATTGCAAGTATTACACCGCTTGCTGATTTTGTAAAACAAGTTGGGGGAGAAAGAGTTAACATTAAGTTACTCCTGCCTCCTGGTGCAAGCCCGCATATATATGAACCGACTCCGAAAACCATTAATGATGTTTCTAATGCAAAGGTATTTGTCAAGATAGGCGCGGGTCTTGAATTCTGGGCAGAAAAGATAATAAAGGCATCGGGCAATAAAAAACTTGTTATAGTTGATTCATCATCAAACATACCATTACTGAGAGAAAATCACACACACGGCTCCTCAGTTGCTGATCCCCACATATGGCTTGACCCTGAAATTGCGGGCAGCATAATTACAAAAATAGAAAATGCTCTTATTGAAGCTGACCCCCAACATGCCGAGTTTTACAAACAGAATGCATACATATACAAGAAAAAACTTGCACAGCTTGATAAAGAGATATCCGAAAAGGTCAAAACATTCAGGATAAAAGAATATGTCACATTCCATCCAGCCTGGAATTACTTCTCAAAACGATATGGGTTAAAAGTCGTTGGTGTGGTAGAAGAATCTCCGGGGAAAGAGCCTGGTCCCAGACACATTGAAAAAATCATTCGGGAAATTAATCGTATAGGATGCAGGGTTATATTTGTCGAGCCCCAATTCAATCCAAAAATTGCTGAGGCTGTGGCACATGAGAGCAATGCGAGAATCTTATTCCTTGACCCTATTGGGGGACAGAAAGGGAGAGAGACGTACTTAGATATGATGCGATATAATATCTCCGTAATGGAGAGTGTAATGAAATAATGAAGGCGATTGAAATCAGCAACCTCACAGTGAATTTAAACAGCCTGGAAGTCCTGAAAAATATAAATCTGTCCCTGGATGAAGGCAAGTTCATCGGAATAGTAGGTCCTAATGGTGGAGGCAAGACTACTCTTTTAAGAGTAATCCTTGGTCTGATAAAACCATCTTCAGGTAATGTACTGGTATTTGGCAGTCATCCGGAAGTGGTTCTGAGAAAAGGTAATACATTCGGTTATCTCCCACAGATTTTAAAGATAAAGCCGAATTTTCCTATCAGGGTAGTAGATGTTGTCATGATGGGAAGATACGGTAAAATTGGCATGCTACGATGGCCCAAGGAAAGAGACATGGAAAAAGCCCTGGAGTATCTTTCCATTATGGGCATGGAAGAACTCAAAAACAAACCATTCGGTCAACTTTCGGGAGGACAGCAGCAACGGGCATCCATTGCAAGGGCGCTTGCAGGAGAGCCCAGGATACTGATACTCGATGAACCAAACACAGGAATTGATGTTATAGGTCAGGAGGATTTCTACCACTTACTGAATGGTCTCCGGAAGAAGATTAACATTACGATAGTCATGGCTTCACATGACATTGGAGCAATCACATCCTACGTAGACGAAATTGCTTGCCTTAACTACACATTTCATTATCATGGCAATCCCTTAGGGGCACTTAACGAAACAATATTGACAGAGCTGTATGGTAAAAACGTCGATGTCCTGATGCATACAGACATCTGTGATAAGTGTGAGCGGCTAAGAAGAGGATAGAAAAGATAATGATTGAAATCTTGAGCTCTTCTTTTATGCAAAAGGCCTTTTTAGTTGGTATTATAGTTAGCTTAATATCAGGTATAATCTCTGTTTTTGTAGTACTTCGCAGAATGTCATTCATAGGTGCAGGAATATCACACGCAGCTTTTGGTGGAGTAGCAATCGGTTTCTTCACCGGAATAAATCCAACCATTACAGCTATATTTTTCTCTATCGCAATTGCACTCGGGATAGAATTTGTGAGCCGAAAAGGGAAAGTATCAGAGGATGCTTCAATAGGGATATTCTTTGCAAGTTCAATGGCACTTGGTATCGTTCTTATCAGCTTATCCAGGAACTACAATATTGATTTATTCGGCTATCTCTTCGGTAACATATTAGCCATAAGCGACAGAGAAGTCTTTCTCTCTTTTATTCTTGCTGTATTTGTAATCGGGGGTATCGTTCTTTTTTTAAAAGAAATCTTTATAACTGCATATAACGAGGAGATAGCACAGGTAAGCGGGATATCCGTCAGGGCTATCAATATCCTTTTTCTAATTCTTCTTTCAGTATCTATCGTTATCTCTATAAAAATAGTGGGTATCATTCTCATCTCAGCCTTACTGGTTATCCCTGGAGCAACTGCGCAGTTATTCGCTAAGAATTTGCATATCATGATTGCCACTTCATGCGTTGTTGCTGTACTTTCTACAGTTTTAGGACTTTTAATCTCATACGAATTAGATATCGCTCCCGGTGGGAGTATAGTGTTGACAGCTACCGCAGTGTTTTTGGTATCTCTATTATTTAAAAAAAGAGGTTAAGAACAGACTATTCAACTGGCGGGATCCATATTTCAGAAAGGGAAAGAGGCAGTTCAGCAATACAGAGTGGTCCAACTTTAACGCTCCACCCGGTTAATTTCTCAATATCATTTTTTAGAGAAGATGCGAGTCCAGGAATTATAATTTCTTTTCTGTTCACTTTCTGCTCTATCCCGGTTCCTTTTAAAGCCTCCCTTACTCTTTCCGCTGTTAACGTATGATAAATCATGGCCATATCAACTGTATTACCGTCTGTATCTACAAATAAAACAAAAAATGGGCTTATAGTTGTCCCTAAAACAGTCATAACAACCTGTTCAGTATATTCGTTATTGCCTGAAATAAGAACCATAGAATCAGAATCAGGTTTGTTTAATTCTACGAGTCCAACAATACTTGGTCTCGGGTGTGTAAGGAGCGGGACCTCAGGCCACAAGTCCTTTATTTTCTGTATTATCTCCAAAGCATGTGTCTTGTTTTTACTCATAAAGACACAGTCCTGAGGTTTCTTTATTCCTTTAGTTATGGCATCTACGAATTCTTCACATGACGCAAAACCACATTCAGTACAATCGGTCTTTTTGAAATACCTCAGAAAATTTATTGTTTCTAAATAAAGGTCTGCCGGGGCCACTATCAGTTAAGGTATAACCTTGTTAAGCTTATACTCAACGATCCCTGAAGCCCCTGCCATCTTTAGTTTCGGGATAATGTCACGCACAACCTTCTCATTTATCATGACCTCTATGGCGTACCACTTCTTATCTGACAATGCTGATATCGTTGGAGAATGCAATGCTGAAAGAAGGCTCATAACCCGTTTTAGAGACTTTTCAGGAACATTCATTTTGAGTCCGACCTTTTCTTCAGCTGCAAGGGCTCCTTTAAGAAGCACCGATATATTCTCCATCTTCTGTCTCTTCCATTTATCCTTCCAGGACTTTTTGTTAGAAATAAACCTTGTGCTTGACTGAAGAATGGTTTCAATAATCCTCAGGTTATTAGCCTTCAGGGAAGTGCCTGTTTCAGTAAGTTCAACAATAGCATCAGCAAGATGCGGTGGTTTAACCTCTGTTGCACCCCACGAAAAATCTATCTCGGCCTTTATACCTTTTGATTTAAGGTATCTCCTTGTAAAACCAACAAGCTCTGTAGCAATCCGTTTTCCATTAAGGTCTCTTAAAGTCTTTATCCTGGAATTATTTGGAACAGCAATCACCCACTTTACAGGCCTGATGCCTTCTTTTGCATAAATCAGCTCAGCTATTTCATGCACATCAGCGTTCTGCTCCAATATCCAGTCCTTACCAGTAAGCCCGCAATCGAGTATGCCGGCTTCAACATATCTTGCCATTTCCTGCGCCCTTATTAACATTGCTTCAATATTATTGTCATCAAAAGAAGGATAGTAGGAACGACTCGATATTGTTATGTGGTATCCAGCCTTTCTAAAAAGTTTTAATGTTGATTCCTGAAGACTTCCCTTGGGCAGCCCGAGTCTTAATATCTTGTCCATAATCCCGCCTTTTAAACAGTATTTAGTTTATTCCCTTGTGATATAATAAATTATATAATTTATCATATTGCAGACTTAGTTACAATCTAAATAAAGTATCTAAAATAAAGTATCTCAAACTCCAATTATGGTAACAGATTATTTTCTATTAAATTTCCTAAAATAAATATTATTAAATATTTTGTCATTCCTCTTTACTATGCCGGTAAACTTGACACCACTTTTAAATATACTTGCCACCTTTAATACAGATCTAAAATATAGCCGCATCTACAACCTTACAGGCTCATCTGCTGCCCTTCTCTTTGCACTCTTTGACGAACCATTTCTTGCAGTTGAATTAACTGATGAACTTGCAGAAGAACTTTATAAAGATATTATTTTTTTCAGAGAAATATTAAAAAAAGAGCAGATACTATTCCTTCCGGAAATCAATGGCCCTGCTCTATCAGGAGAGCGTGCTAAACTGGTTTATTCACTGAATGAAAATGTTTCTCTTGTCTGTTCTTTTAAAAATCTCGAATCAATAATATGGTCCCGAGAAGAAATAAATAAAAAAGTTATAAGCATTAAAAAAGGGATAGAAATCAGCAGAACAGAAATTGAGGAGAGACTTAAAGAGATTGGTTATAAAAATGTCTCTCTCGTTTCAGAAAAAGGAGAATACAGCAGGCGCGGATGGCTTTTTGATATCTTCCCTTCGACATCAGATACCCCCATCAGGATTGAATTTTTCGGAGATGAAATAGATAACATCAAAATCTTTGATGTTGACACACAGAAATCCACAGAAGATTTAACGCAGTTATTAATATTCCCTGCAGAAGATCCCCTGTCAGGCTCAACAATATTTGAGCTGATGGATCATGCAAAATATATATTTTCAGATTCAATCAGGGAAAGAGCCGGCCTCCGGAGAGATATTATATTTTTTTCAAAATACTCCATAAAAGGTCCCGGTTATGATGCTGGAGTACTTCCCATAAAAGGTCTTGGAATCTTACCTGAAGAAAGAAAAAAACTGGGGGAACTGCCACAAAGAATTAAACATCTCCAGAGAGACAACAGAATAGTCATCGTTTCCTCATCAGAAGGCCAGGCCGAGAGGCTTAAAAGCATACTGAGTGACGGAAATGTGGTTGCACCCGGCATAGCCAGTACCGATATCCTTGATTATAAAGGAAGTGTTTCCATAACAGTCGGTGAACTTTCATCAGGACTGTTCTTTCCGGGAATTTTAATCCTTACCGAAAAAGAGATATTCGGTGAAAGACCCGGTTACAGGCCAATAAAAAAATCAAAGGTATCAAAGCTTCTTACATTACTTGATGATCTTAGACCGGGGGACTTCGTTGTCCACAGAGAACATGGTATTGGAAGGTTTAACAGACTTACCAGACAGAACATCGAAGGCTTCGAAGAAGATCTCATGATGATAGATTACGAAGGAGGAAGACTATACATACCACTTCAGAACGTTAACAAAATCCAGAAATACCATTCAGAAGAAGGATTTGTACCGAAGATTGACAGGCTCGGAGGAAAAACCTGGCAAAGGACAAGAGAGAAGGCCAGAAAAAAGATATTGGATATGGCGGAGAAGCTGATTGCACTTTATGCAGAAAGAGAAGTCTATAAGGGTTTTTCTTTCAGTCCTGATACCGAGCTGCATGCTGAATTTGACAGCTTCTTCTCTTATGAAGAGACAGCCGACCAGATAAAAGCGGTAGAAGATATTAAAAGGGATATGGAATCAGAAAAGCCAATGGACAGGCTTATCTGTGGTGATGTTGGATATGGCAAAACAGAGGTTGCGATAAAAGCAGCATTCAAGGCAGCATATGACGGCAGGCAGGTAGCATTACTTGTTCCCACTACAATACTCTGTGAGCAGCATTACAGGACATTCAAGACAAGATTTTCAGCATTCCCTATCAGGACTGATTATTTAAGCAGGTTTAAATCAAGGGAAGCTCAGAAAGAAACGGTCAAGGCGCTATCAAACGGTGATATCGATATAATCATAGGAACACACAGCCTTCTTGGCAAAGATATAATCTTTTATAACCTCGGTCTCCTAATCATTGACGAGGAACACAGATTTGGTGTCAGGCAGAAAGAAAAAATAAAAGAACTTAAAAAGGGCGTTGATGTTTTAACACTCAGCGCAACGCCTATCCCGAGAACATTCTCAATGGCACTTTCAGACATAAGGGATATGAGTACAATTGAAACACCGCCGGAAGAAAGACTATCTGTCAAAAGCGTTGTCTCTATATTCGATGAGGAACTTATAAAGAAAGTAATAATAAAAGAGCTTGAAAGAAATGGTCAGGTATTTTTTGTAAATAATCGGATAAAGGATATTTATAATATCGCAGATTATCTTGCGAGACTATTGCCTTCAGCAAAAATAGCTGTTGCTCATGGACAGATGGCTGAAAAAGAACTTGAAACAGCCATGCTTGAATTTTATGAGCGCAAAATTGACATTCTTGTATCCACAGCTATTATTGGTTCGGGACTCGACATACCAACAGCTAATACCATTATTATTAACAGGGCAGACATGATGGGGCTCGCTGATTTATATCAACTCAGGGGGCGTGTAGGTAGAGGTAATATTCGGGCATATTCTTACTTTCTCATACCCGGGGAGGATATCATAACAGAAGAGGCTAAAATGAGGTTGCAGGCAATACAGGAGATGAGCTATCTCGGAGCCGGTTTCAGGCTTGCCCTTAAAGACCTTGAAATCAGGGGAGCAGGCAACCTCCTTGGCGCTGAACAATCCGGACACATCCACGCAGTCGGCTTTGATCTATACATGGAGATGCTGGAAAAGGCGGTGGCAGAGTTAAAAGGCATAAAGATAGAAGAGGAGTTTGAACCTTCAATCAGTCTCCGGGTAAATGCATTCATACCTGAAGAATATATCGATGATATAACACTCAGGCTAAGCATATACAGAAGGATCGCGTCGTCCAAGACACTCGAAGACATAAAAGCTCTGGAGTTAGAGATAGAGGACAGGTTTGGTAAGATACCAGATGCAGCTAAACACATACTGGATGTAATGAGGTTAAAGATACTGGCAAAAAAGCTCTTTGTTACAAAAATTCAAGATATATTTGGGAGTATACGTGTAACTTTCTCTCATGATACAAAGGTTCTGCCTCAGGATATCTTTGATCTCCAAAAGAAAAGAGATGGAAAGATCAAGTTCTTACCTGATGGTTTTGAGATCAACATGGGTAGATCTGTATGGGAAAATGTCTATGAAGAAATCTTTTATCTCTTTACTTGCCTGACAAATTCTGATAACTTTAATGAGGAGATTTAAGAGATGAAGATCAGATTTATTCTTATTTTCGTTATATTATTTTTTACCTCATGTGCATCCACTGCTACACCAGAGGAGATTCAAAAAGCAACTGCCCATTATCAGATGGGGCTCTCTTATTATAATGGGGATAAGCCCCAGATGGCTTATATCGAGTTCCAGAAGGCACTTGAGCTTAATCCATATGATAAAAAAGTTCTGAATGCGATTGGAATAATCCATCTTTTGAATTTTGAAGACATCCAAACAGCTGTTGGATACTTTGGAAAAGCAATACAAATAGATCCGAATTTTGCAGAAGCTTACAATAATATGGGGGTTGCATACGAAAAAGCTGGTATGCTTGACGAGGCAATAGACTATTTTATAACCGCATCTTCTAACCCCATGTATCAGTCTCCTGAAAAAGCATATGACAATCTTGGCCGGGCATATTACAGGCTTGGCCTCTATGATGACTCCATTGATGCTTATAAAGCAGCGATACGACGGGTGAATAACTTTTACCCTTCATATTACGGGCTTGCGCTCTGTTACAATGCAAAGGGCCAATATGGCGACGCAGCCACTGCAATCACCCGTGCAGTAGAACTCGATCCACTTTATAAAGGTAACAAGGATAAAGCGACAGAAGACCTATTAAATAGAAAAATAATCGCAAAAGGCAAAGAAGAAAAAGACATCGCCGATTATCTTGATATCCTGAAATACTGAACGAACCTTTCCATCTAAAAGACAAGTTGATATGTTAATTCACACCATCCGGATTGTGAAGACCTTGCGGCAGAGACCGCAGGGCGTCTAAAATTGAATATTTGTTTTCAGTGTCATTCCCGCTTGTCGGGTTGCCTCAGCGACTCGCCGAGGAGAGAATCCTTTCGATTGTTCGGGATCGCAAGAAAGATTCTGGACTGATCCTTGACAAGCAAGGACAAGAGCCAGAATGACAGAAATAAGGAACTGCGGCAGAAACCGCATGGTGTAATATTTATTAAATTTATTTGTTCAACATAGTGTTAGATATTACTGATACGTCACATTATGTTTCGATTAATTTTTTACATAGAAAGGGTTACTTTAAAAGTTTTTTGCCCATGTTGCCATCTTCCTGAGAGGCACGCTTGAAAAACACTTACAGAACCTGTATATTTCAATCAATAATTGATACATAAAGAAGATATAACATGGAATTCCATCTTTATTACCGTGGCAAACTGAAAGGGAACGGAAGCGTTCAAGACAAACATGACATTAGAAGGTATCTGCACTGTCAACTCAAGGTTTTATGGAAACAAAAGCCTCTTACTGATTATAAAAAAATGCTCGACAGAAGCTATTTGCCCGATGATCAGCCTTTCTTGAGAAATGTTGCTGGACATACTTTTGTCCCCTTGGTAAATGAAAAAGTTAATCTTATCACAGATATCAGCATCACAATGTTGCGCCCTGAAGAGCCTGGGGCAATAGTTACTAAATCGGGTGATATTGATAATAGACTAAAAACTCTTTTCGATGCTCTTCGAATTCCAAAAAATAAGTCTGAACTCCCAAACAAAATTTCATTCTCTAAAGATGAAACTCCATTTTTTTGTTTACTCGAAGACGACAATCTAATTGCAAACTTATCTATAAAGACAGATAGATTATTGGAGCTCGTAGAAAGCAAATTAGAAGTGGTATTGTTAATTCATGTGTCTACAAAGACAACAAGACCAACAATGGACTACTTTGCTTTGGGTATTTGAGTAACAGGACTTGATAGCACAACAAATCACCACTTACAAGTCGCTCCCAGTGAGCGCAGGCGTTATGTGAATATTTTTATAAATCCTCATTAGTTCATGACGCTTGAATTTGTTTGTTCGTAAGTGTTATGCGCATCCCATGAAAAGGATGCGCCTTTCACATTTGATGAAGAAAGCAGCAAAATACCTGCAACCATCTGACAGGTCAAATCCTGGCTATGTTCGAAGAAATCCTCTCAAAGATAGCGTTAAGTCCTAAAAACCAATAGTGATCTTGTAAGCATTCCGCAGCTTATTAACCCGAATAATGCAATTGAATAATGCAGATGTTGAGAAGAAATTAATTTTTCGATACCTTAGTGTACCTTTAACTAATGGTATAACTAATATTTTTATCCATAAAACAAATAAAAATAATTTCGATACCTCATCGAGTTAAATAAATTTATGAGCAATGTCTGCATTATTCGGGTTAATCTGAACTTCTAAACCGGCAATTTTATTTCAGCCCCAGCACATCCTGCATATCATACAATCCTGCGGGTTTCCCTACCACCCACTTAGCCGCTCTTAAAGCCCCCCTTGCAAATGTATCCCTGCTTGACACTTTATGGGTAACTTCAATCCTTTCTCCAAGGCCTCCAAACATTACTGTATGTTCTCCTACTATGTCACCTGCCCGTATGGTCTGAATTCCGATTTCTTTCTGTGTCCTTTCGCCGATTATTCCCTTTCTCGCATATACTGCAACCTTATCAAGATCCCTTTTCAGCGCATCTGCAATAACCTGTGCCATCTTCAGTGCAGTTCCACTCGGAGCATCTTTTTTCATTTTATGGTGTGCCTCGATAATCTCGACGTCGTAAGCGTCACCAAGTACTCTTGCAATATCCTGTAATACCTTCAAAAGAAGGTTTACACCCATGCTCATATTGGATGCCATTACACACGGGATTTTCTTAGTAAGCTTGGCGACTTCCTTTAAATCATCCTTTGTAAAACCAGTTGTTCCGATAACCATGGCTTTACCTTTAGATGATGCAATTTTCAGATGTTCTTTCGATGCCTCGACTGTAGTAAAAGAAATAACTAAATCAACATTGTCGATAATTGATTCGAGACTGTCTGCCAGTTTTATTCCTGTATCTCCAATGCCTACTATCCCCCCTATGTCTTTGCCTATATCTTTATGTCCCTTTCTCTCAAAAGCTCCTGCTAATTGCAGTTCTTTATGTTCTTTTGAGAGAGCAGTAATCCTGCTTCCCATCCTGCCTGCTGCACCTGCAACTGCTATCCTGATCATAACCCCTCCTGTCCCTTTTCCCCTTACTAACCGGGGATTTGTAATAAGTTAAATGTTGTAAACTTTTTGGAGCAGGCAGATGTGCTAAAAAAGGCCTGCCAGTTCTCCTCAGCGAATTAGACTAACACAAATAAGTTACCACTAACAACATGTCACTCTCCCTCTATTTCCTCTTGCCCTTCTTTTTCCCCTTCAACCTTAACAGGAATTTTATATTCTTCTGATACCCATTTTCCGAGATCAACAAGCTTGCATCTCTCGGAACAAAATGGCCTCCAGGGATTTTCCTCCCATGTTGTTTTACTCCTGCAAATCGGACATATGATCTTCACTTTAAATGCCTTTAATTATCTGATTTTTAATAATCTCACCTGCCCCACTTTTCGGTTGCGAGTTGCACCGACTTTAAAAAAGAGATGGATGCAGGGGGTTTACTAATTTCATTTGTTCACATTCTGTATCTTTTTATCACCTTTTTTCAAGTTTTTAATCAGCAGATCCGAGACAATACCGTTAACAGTTCCGGTAACCGAGCCTAAAAAAATAATTATAGGGCTAATCAAAAGTATTGCTTCAATCCTCTGTATAAATAAAAGGTATGCAAGAATTAACTGGGCAATATTATGGAACAATGCACCAATAAGGCTCAGACCTATAATGCTGAACAACCTTGGTGTTATGGACAGTACAATGCCCATGGCAAGAGTGCTTGTAACACCTCCTCCGAGGCTCAAAATAAAAGCAGGCCCCAGAAACGTACCTGTGAACAACGACGAAAGGATAACCCGTATTAAAGTGACTGTTATTGCAACACGGATGCCGTAGAGAACCAGTGCTGTGAGGGTAATAATATTCGCAAGTCCAAGTCTCAGCCACGGGACCGGTGTCGGGAACAGACTCTCAAAACCGTGAAGAGCCAATGCATAGGCAGAGAGCAGGGCTATCCGGTATTTATCCTGTAATTGCATCAACTATCTTGTTTGATTCATCTTCGTGATTGCTTATAGTTACAACAACCCTGTTTGGGATGCATACTATTGCTCCGCTTTCTATCCATCCCTGCCTGATACACAGTTTGTTATGGCATGGAGATTCCGTTACCCGTACCCTTTGATCTTTTATCTCAATAACAGTAACGCCCTCAGGACCTTCGACTGAAACAGTCCTGTCTTTGTCTTTTGGCAGTATATAAACAGGATGCCCATTAACTTCTATCATCACTCTTTTAGCTTCGGGTAGTAATTCTTTGACAAATACGATTCCTGACAAAGACACCAGTATGAGTAAAGCCAAAAGAATTTTGTCAGCTATTGTTGTACTTTTAAGAACGCTGTTTAAACTCAACCTTTCCTCTGATGCCTTGTGTCGTATAAACCTTACCCTGATTATCTACTATCAACCCTTCAAATCCCATCTTTTCGAGAACTTTCATACCTTTCTCATGACCAAGAATGAAAACCCCTGTTGCGAATGCATCTGCGGAAACACCTTCTTTTGCTATAACACTTACACCCTGACACCTCCCGGCAGGATAGCCGGTCTTCGGAGAAAGCAGATGGTGGTATCTTTTACCATTGAATATGAAAAAGCGCTGATAGTCTCCGGAAGTTGATATAGCCATGTCGCTCAACTCTACAATTGTCATGACATCATCTTCTTTCCCTTCCGCTCTTGGGTTTCTTATACCGATCTGCCATGGCCTTTTATCAGGTTTAAGTCCGAATGCCTTGATATCTCCTGCAATAGAAACAAGTCCCGATCTTATCCCGTTTTTTTCCAACGTCTCTTCTGCCTTATCCGCAGCATATCCTTTTGCTATGCCACCGAGGTCAATAAGCATCCCTTTTTTTCTTAAAAATGCAGTAGATTTTTTCTTGTTAATAATCAAGTCTTTGTAGTTTACTAAAGGCAATTTTTCTTTTATTTCAATCTCTTCAGGTTTTATATTTTTATAAAAATCATAAAGTGCTGAAACAGGACCAATAGTCACATCAAATTCCGCATCAGTATTTTTCGAGACAAAAAGTGCTTTATCCAGAATATTCAAGATGTCAGTTGATATCTTTACCTCAGAAATACCGGCATTCCTGTTGATCTGGTTCAATTCACTATTTTCAGAAAAAAAATTTGTCAGCTTTTCAAGTCTTTCTATCTCGTAAAATGCAGCATCTATCGCTTTTTCTGCCTCAGCTTTTGAATCAGAAACAGCAGTTATAGAAACAAAAGTGTCCATCACAATTTTACTTTTTCTATAGATCTTTTCTTTATGGGACGTACAGGAATATAGAAAAAAAACCAGTAAACAGTATGCAGTAAGAAACAAAAGATAATGCACGGAATGTATAATGTAATGAAATTTGTTAATTTCGATTTTCGGTTTTCGGTTTTCGGTTATTTTTATCATGCTACTCTCGCATGTTTTAGCCTTGATAATTTATTTCTTAAGAATTTACCCGTATAGGAATCAGGGTTCATACTGACCTCTTCCGGTGAACCTTCTGCAATAACCATACCCCCGTCATCTCCCCCTTCAGGTCCAAGGTCTACAATATAGTCTGACGATTTTATCACATCCAGATTGTGCTCTATTACAATAACAGTATTTCCCGAATCTACCAGGCTGTTAATCACATTAAGCAGTCTCTGGATATCAACAAAATGGAGCCCTGTCGTTGGTTCATCAAGCAGATAGAGTGTGCTACCCGTTGACTTTTTACCAAGTTCTTTTGATAGTCTCACCCTCTGTGCCTCACCACCTGAAAGTGTTGAAGCCGGTTGTCCCAACTGTAAATAACCCAGCCCTACGTCTTCGAGCACTTCCAGTCTTTGTCTAACATAATGGATTGAAGAGAAAAATTGAAGTGCTTCGGTCACTGTCATCTCAAGCACATCCGAGATGTTCTTCCCTCTATATTTTATATCGAGAGTTTCTTTATTGTATCTTTTTCCCTTACAAATATCACAGGCTATATATACATCCGGCAGGAAATGCATCCCCACCTTGATCAGTCCGTCTCCGCGGCATGATTCACACCTCCCGCCTGTGAGGTTGAAACTGAACCTGGAAGGCGCATATCCCCTTATTCTTGAATCGTGAACCTGTGCAAACAGTTCCCTGATGTATGTAAACACACCAGTATAAGTTGCAGGATTGGATCTTGGTGTCTTTCCTAATGGTGATTGATCAACAAATATTGCACGGTCTATCTTTTCTATTCCTTTAATTTCTTTATGTCTTCCGGGTATTAATCTGCTCCGATATAACTTCCTGCATAATGCTTTGTATAGTATCTCAAGAACAAGAGTGCTTTTGCCTGAACCCGAAACACCCGTAACGCACGTAAAGGTTCCAGTGGGAATATTAACATCAATATCCTTAAGATTAAACTCCTGTGCCCCTACTACAGTTATAAAATCTTTAGGCTTTCTTCTCGCAAAAGGCAAATCTATTGACACCGCTCCACTGAGATATCTCCCGGTTACAGATTTTTCGTTCACCTCGATTTCTTCAGGTTTTCCAGAAGCAACAATCCAGCCACCTTTGAGACCCGCACCCGGTCCCATATCTATAATATGGTCAGCAAATCTTATTGTATCCTCATCATGTTCAACAATAATAATGGCATTGCCGGCAGCCCTTATTGATGAAAGGCTTTCCA
>MHEF01000171.1:1819-3228 GCA_001805125.1 Nitrospirae bacterium RBG_13_39_12 | reverse complement strand
TCTCTGGGGTGCATGCCGATACTCGGTTCATCAAGTATATAAAGTACCCCTGTGAGAGAAGAGCCAAGCTGCGTTGCAAGCCTTATCCTCTGAGACTCTCCGCCCGAAAGTGTAAGGGACGACCTGTCAAGCGTCAGATAAATTAATCCTATTTTCTCAAGAAAATAAAGCCTGTCTTTAACCTCTTTAAGAATACGTGATGCAATTGTCTGTTCCCTATCAGTAAGTTCAAGGTTGTTAATGAAAAAAAATGCATCCTTCACTGACAATTTTGCAAATTCGCCAATATTTATTCCCTGTATTTTTATGCTAAGAGCTTCTTTACGGAGCCTTAAACCACCACATTGCCTGCAATACTTGCGTTCTTCAATTTCTGTAGAATCCTCTTCAAGGTTTTCAAACCCTAACCCTTTACACCGCTGGCAAGCACCCTGTTTGCTGTTAAATGAAAAAAACATCGGGGTTATCTCAGGATAGCTTATACCGCAATTCAGACATACCTTGGTTTTTGAAAAAAGTATATCTTCTTGTTTTTCGATCAGATTTATTACAACGGTATCCGAATATGTAAGCGCTGTCTCTATCGCATTCTTAATCTGGCGGTCAATTCCCTGTTTTATGATAAGCCTGTCTATAACAATCTCTATACTATGCCGTTTATGTTTCTTGAGAGTTATATCCTGTGTAATGTCCATCATCTGACCATCTATCCTCGCTCTTATGAAACCTTCCCTGCGCATCTCCTGAAGCTCTTTCCTGTATTCACCTTTTCTGTCCTTGACTATCGGTGCAAGGATCTGAAGCCGGCTTCCTTTTGGTAGTGATATGACTGAATTTATTATGTCCTGTGATTCCTGTTTCGATATAACAGAGCCGCAGTTATAACAGTATGGTCTGCCTATCCTCGTGAAAAGAACACGCATGTAGTCATATATTTCAGTAATTGTTCCAACAGTTGAGCGCGGGCTTCTATTAACGGTTTTCTGATCTATGGAAATGGATGGAGAAAGCCCTTCTATATAATCGACATCCGGTTTCTCAAGCTGCTCGATGAATTGTCTGGCATAAGCAGAAAGGCTTTCAACATAGCGTCTCTGCCCCTCTGCATAGATTGTATCAATAGCAAGTGACGATTTACCCGAACCTGATGGCCCTGTTATTACAGTTATTGCTTCTCTGGGGATTGAGAGGTCAATATTCTTGAGATTATGCTCTCTTGCACCCTTTATGATTATAAATTGCTGCATGTGTTCAGCTTTTTAGTATAACACATAAACAAATTAAGACTATTTACGAAACTTGTCTAATACCGGCTTCTGAAAATGTATTTTCTTTTCTAAGGAGAGATGTTGTAATATATTCAATGAGAAAGATTTTTTTATGTATATTCTTATTTATCTTCCCGGCAA
>MHEF01000171.1:0-1800 GCA_001805125.1 Nitrospirae bacterium RBG_13_39_12 | reverse complement strand
AATAACATTTGATGCAGAAGACCACGATTTTGGTACAGTGGTGCAGGGCGACATAATCGAACACGCCTTTAATTTTAAGAACACCGGGAACGAAGATCTCATTATTGAGAAATTGTCTGCATCCTGAGGATGCACAGCAGTAATGGCTAGTTCCAGCCATCTAAAAGCCGGAGAAGAAGGAAAGATTGTTGCAAAGATTAATACAAAAGACAGAACAGGTGCTATTTATAAAA
Organism: Nitrospirae bacterium RBG_13_39_12; assembly: GCA_001805125.1. Taxonomy (GTDB): domain Bacteria; phylum Nitrospirota; class Thermodesulfovibrionia; order Thermodesulfovibrionales; family SM23-35; genus RBG-13-39-12. The sequence goes on along the minus strand of MHEF01000171.1, from coordinate 1,567 downwards.
AGATACAAGTCTTCTCCAATGCCCCTAATAGGGCTTTAGTTACCCTTGTTCTCAAGGCTATAATCATACAATAAAATAACTCCACACAAAATTTCAGCGGTTTAATGACTCAGATAACGTGCACTTTTTCATTCATATCGTTTAACCCGAATAATGCAGATGTTGAGAAGAAATTAATTTTTCGATACCTTAGTGTACCTTTAACTAATGGTATAACGAATATTCTATCCATAAAACAAATAAAAATAATCTCGATAATTTATCGAGTTAAATAAATTTATGAGCAATGTCTGCATTATTCAAGAGATTTTGTCGCTCCGGCGACTCGCTGAGGAAAGATTCATATGTGCCTACAAGCTTTAAAATCTAAATGCATTTTCGGGTTAATACGACTCATAAAAAAAAGCCCTGTTGAATATTAATATTCAACAGGGCTAAAAGCCTTTATTCAAACTTTCAAATTCTTTAAATCTTTACAACCAGCACAGGACAAGGAGAATGACCAATAACCCGCTCTGTAACACTCCCCATGAGGAGTCTTTTAAGACCTGTGCGCCCATGGCTTCCCATTATAACAGCATTTGCCTTCTGCTTTTTTGCGATATTTACAATACTCTTATATGCTTCACCCTCTCTGACAATGCCTTCTGCCTTTACTCCATCTGAGGTGGCCTTTTTCTTTACGTCATCAACTATAATCTTTGCCTTTTTGACAAGATCCTCGAGTGCTCCAGGAGCACGGGCTACAAACTCATCCGTTACATCAACAACAGAGATTACTATTAGCTCACTGCCATAAGACTTTGCAAAATCAATCGCTTTACTTGTAGCGGCTTCGCTGTATTTAGAGCCGTCTGTAGCAAAAATAATATTTCCCCACCCGATAGAAGTTCCCTCCGGCACCACAAGGACATCCCTCTGGCTGTGACCAATAACCCTTGCAGTAACACTACCAACAAGCGCTCTTTGAAGACCGCCCGCCCCTTTTCTTCCCATAACAATAAGATCAGAGTTTTCTGAATCTGCAAGGTCAACAATCCTTTCGTATATTTCACCTTCCTCGCATACAGTCTTAATTAATACTCTTTCCTTCTTTGCAAGAGCTTCAGCATCTGAAAGAGCAATTTTACATGGTTTCTCCATAGCTCCCCTAACATTGCTTACCCAGGTTGCACCCAGGTCCCCTTCATAGTGAGGGATAACTGAAACAACAGTTAACCAGCATTTTTCATCGTTAGCAAGCTTGAAAGATTCTCTCAATGCATTTTTGCTTGATTCCGAGCCATCTATTGCAACAAGTATTTTTCTATACTTTCCCATGTGCTACACCTTCCCTTGCTCTACAGCTTCTCTCGCAATCATTTCACGTTCTTCCCTGCGTCCTTTATACATGGCCTGCAGGATGATAAACGCCCCAACCATCAATGCAAACGCCATTATGGCAAAACTCGAATTTTTCAGGATTTTCACAGTAGTTTCACTCAACGGCTGCATCAATCCCAACTGCGCTAAATATACAGGCACCATTAATCCCCTGCTGAAAAGAACTATTACCATAATGACACCC
>MHEF01000170.1 GCA_001805125.1 Nitrospirae bacterium RBG_13_39_12 | reverse complement strand
GAGTGGCAATGTCCCTTAATTGAAACTCTCTGGTGCTGAAGAGTATGAGCCAGCCAAAAAGAAAAGTGCATGTGTTCATCGTGTCTGATGCGACAGGGATGACTGCAGAAATGGTAATCAGTGCTGTACTTGTTCAATTCAAAGAGATAAAACCGGTCTTTAAAAGATTCCCCTACATCAAGACAAAGGAACAAATCAGGACGATTCTGGAAAAAGCAGAGGCAGTGAACGGTATTGTGATTTACTCGCTTGTATTACAGGAGCTCAGGACATGGATTCGAAAAGAAGAGCGGAAGATGAATATCCATACTATAGATCTTCTTGGACCTTTCCTTGAACGGATTGGAAAACTCTGGAACCTGATTCCGTCGTTAAGGCCCGGGTTATTAAGAGGTATTGGGGAAGAGTCGTTTCGCCTTGCCGAGTCGATTGATTTTACCCTGAGGCATGATGACGGACAGGGATTAGAGACTTTAGAAAATGCAGACCTTGTCATACTTGGAGTTTCGAGGACTTCTAAAACCCCCACAAGTCTTTATCTTTCATGCAACAATAATTTAAAAGTGGCCAACGTTCCTGTAATCATGGATATGAAGCTGCCTAACAGGATTTTTAAACTGAAAACCCAGAAGGTGGGCTTTACAATCTCACCAGAGAGGCTGGCTTTTATAAGACAAAAGAGGCTTCAATATGCCGGTTCCTCTGATTATACCGACACGATGTATATTAAAAAGGAACTTGAATACTGTCACCGGCTTTTTAATCAGATAAATGGATTGAACGTTCTAGATGTTACGAATAGCTCCATAGAAGAGATTGCCAACAAAGTGATAGAGGATAGAAATAAAGTCATTAAAAAGATAACAAATAAGGAGAAACAATCTTGAGAAGGGAGATGATTTTTGTATGAAAAAGCATGATGTTGTTCTTTGGTTCAAGGATATTGGTAAAGAAGACATTTCGCTTGTAGGAGGCAAATGTGCCAATCTCGGAGAACTCTTTGGAAGGATCGGCGTGCCTGTACCAAATGGTTTTGCTGTCTCAGCTCAGGCATACAAGGTTTTCCTTGAAAAGACGAACGCAGAAGAAACGATTAAGGATTTACTTTCTGGTATGAATATATCAGACATGAAATCTCTCCAGGATGTATCCAAAAAAATCAGGAAGTATGTTGAAAGCCTGTCAATGCCTAAGGAAATGGAAATGGCAATTATGGATGCGTATGAGGAGCTTTGCGAGAGTACAGGCATAAAAAATATGCCGGTAGCTGTCCGTTCCTCAGCAACAGCCGAGGACTTGCCGGGTGCCAGTTTCGCAGGCCAGCAGGACACATTCCTGAATATAACCCAGAAAAACCTTTTGAGTTGCATTAAACAGTGCTGGAGTTCTTTGTTTACGCCCAGGGCTATTGTCTACAGAAAAGAAAAAGGGTTTTCTCATGGTGAAGCGCTAATCAGCGTGGCCATTCAGGAATTGATTTTTTCTTATACGTCCGGTGTTATGTTTACACTGGAACCCGTTAGCGGTGATAAAAATAAGATTGTTATCAATGCATCCTGGGGGCTTGGGGAAGCTATCGTCGGAGGCCAGGTTACACCTGATGAATATGCAGTGGAAAAAGGAACGTACCGAATTGTAGACAAACACGTAGCGAAAAAAGGCAAACAAATAGTTTCCGACAAGAAAGGCAGCACAAAGTGGGTCGCTGTACCGCAAAAAAATCAGAGCAGGCCGGCGCTATCGGATGAAGCTATCATTCGTCTGGCAAAATACGGGGTGCAGATAGAAAATCATTATGGGGTACCACAGGACATTGAATGGGCTGTGGACGAAAAGGGCCGGATTTTTATTCTTCAAGCCAGGCCTGAAACGGTTCATGGCGCTGAAGGGAAAATTCAAGTCAAAGAAAGGAAGGATCTTGTGGGAAAAGATATTCTCGCTAGGGGCATAGGTGTCAGTCCCGGCAAGGGGTCAGGAAAGGCAAAAATTATACTGAATGTTAAAAACATATCGGATTTTAATCAAGGTTACGTTTTGGTAACAGAGATGACAACCCCTGATTGGGTCCCTGTTATGAAGATTGCCTCTGCAGTGGTTACGAACTTGGGCGGCAAGACATGTCATGCTGCTATTGTGAGCCGCGAACTCGGGATTCCATGCGTGGTCGGTACTGAGAATGCAACAAAAGTGCTTAAAGACGATGAGACAATAACTGTGGATGGACAAAGGGGTATTATTTTTAAGGGAGCAACCTCTGATCAAGAGTCAATCAAAGCACCGGTAGCAGCTACGGACTTATCATCTCAAGTGATAACAGCTACCAAGGTTTATGTAAATCTGTCAATCCCTGAGATTGCGCAAAAGATAGCTCAGGAAACCAATGCTGATGGTGTAGGACTTTTAAGGGCGGAACACCTGATGCTCAGTATAGGTAAACATCCCCGGCTGCTGTTGGAAGAAGGTGGAGAAAAGGTTATGATTGACACTTTTTCCAGGGGGGTCGGACAGGTAGCAGAGGCGTTTTTCCCTCGTCCTGTGGTTTACAGATTTCTTGATTTCAAGCCCGACGAATTTCTTGAATTGCCAGGTGGAGAAAAATATGAGCGAGAACATGTGGGGCCCAATCCCATGATCGGATACCGGGGGGAATACAGGTACATAAAAGAAGATGATATTTTCAGACTTGAGCTGAAAGCTATCAGGCAGGCCAGGGAGATTATGGGCTTCACGAATATCTGGGTAATGATTCCCTTTGTCAGGACACGCAGGGTCTTCAGGGAGACTGTCAGGATCATGCGTGAAGAAGGACTGGAGTACCGGGGTAATCCCGACTTTCAGCTGTGGATAATGGTTGAAGTTCCGAGTGCGTGTTTTATGATTGAAGAATTCTGCAAAGAAGGGATAGATGGTGTAAGCTTTGGAACCAACGATCTCACGATGCTAGTGCTTGGTGTCGATCGCAACGATGTATCTGTACAAGAAATTTATGATGAGAGGAACCTGGGTGTTTTGAGGGCGATTGCCTATACCATGGCAGTATGTAAAAAACACGGTGTTACCACTTCAATATGTGGACAGGCCCCAAGTGTATATCCGGACTATCTGGAATTTATGATCCGTTGTGGCTGTACCTCGATCTCGGTAAATCCTGACACTGTCGTGTCCTCAAGGAGAAGTGTGGCAATGATAGAACAAAAGATTCAGATGGAAAAAGCATTGGGTATGGTATGCAAACCAAAGATAGCCAAAATACCTATGGAGGATATGTTTTTCTGGAGATTTGTAGAATAATGAGAGACTTGCAACAACAGATATATAAAAAGGATGAGAAGGATGCCCTTATGGGATTTTATGCTGCGGGACTAAACTCCTCTCATCGGTATGAAGGGTTAGTTGATTATATTGCTCTTAATTATAAAAGTACGGCAGAGGTTGGCATTGGACATTTCCCCGATATTGCATTTGCTTTGCTTGCAAAGGGAGTGAAGGTTTTTGCTACTGATGTTCTGCCTTTCCATTACGATGGACTCAAGGTCGTTGTGGATGATATCACTTGTCCGAATATTTCCACTTACAAAGAAATAGATCTTATTTATTCACTGAGGCCGTCTCCGGAAATGGTTCCTTATATGGTAAGACTTGCAGGAATTCTTTCATCTGATTTGATTGTCAAGCCATTGTCATCGGAATATCCCGGGGGCCAATTGACCCACAGTGGGAAAACCACATTTTTTATCTGGGAATACTCATGAAAAAAGTAAAGTCAGAAAAGGAGCGTCGTTCTGGGAAAAAAGTCATCTACTTGCTTGGCGAAGGTACCGGGGAGACCATAAGCAAGATTGCCAGGGCATCTCTTGTGCAGTTTAGCCGTGAGAAAATTGAAGTTAAGACGTTTTTTTTGGTTACTGATAAGCAACGCATCACGCAGATAACAAAGCAGGCAACAGAGGATGGTGCCCTTGTTGCCTTCAGCATAGTCCAGCCAGCTTTGAGAGATTTTTTAATCCAGGAAGCCGAACGCCAGGGGATAAAAGCTATTGATGTTATCGGTGATTTCATTGTACAGCTCTCCATCTTTTTGAATGAGAAACCACTGTCGATACCCGGACGACAGTATATTCTGGACGAGGACTACTTTAGACGTATAGAGGCTATAAACTTTACAGTGAAACATGATGACGGAAAGATACCACGGGATCTGAAATTTGCTGATCTGGTGCTTGTAGGTCTCTCCCGAACAGGAAAAACACCCCTGTCTACCTATCTTGCCAACCAGGGGTGGAAAGTTGCCAATGTGCCTGTTCATCCCGAGATGATTCCGCCGCAAGAGCTATTTCAGGTAGATCAACGCAAAGTTTTTGGGTTGTTAATTAACGTCGAGAGCCTTGTAAAGCTAAGGGAAGCAAGGCTGAAACAATTGGGGCTTGAGCCATATGCTAAATATGCAGACTCAGTCCAGGTATCCGACGAGATTGAGTGGTGCAGAGAGTTTTTCAAACAGAATCCCCGCTGGCGAGTACTTGATATATCCAACAAAGCAATTGAAGAAGCGTCCGCCAGCATCATAAGTGCATACCAGACCGGAAAGAAACTCATCTAACAGGATATCCGGTTTAACCCAAAAAATGCTTTTGAAGTCAGACTTATATGCAAAGAACCTTTCCAAATAATAAGTTGGCTTTCATTAAAAGCTGTCCACCCGTGTATAAAACTCTATTGCTGGAAAACTTACTGAGGTCAGCATTTTTATAAATCTGTGGAATGTTACAGATTCCAACTTGAATAGATGTAATAAACAGTCGCGGAAGAAAGGCTTGTTTACAAATAGATTTGATTTAATATATACTAAACAAAACTTTTAAAGTTTAGAAAACCTCAGAGACTTTGAAAGCTCTGAGGTTTTATTTTGGGGGAAAGGAGGTTGAAATACAATGAAAAAGATCTATGTTGGAAATATTCCGTTTAATGCAACGGAACAAGAGATCAAAGATCTCTTCTCAGAGTATGGAGAGGTAAAAACAGTAAAAATGATAACTGATAAGTTTACAGGACAGTTCAGAGGGTTCTGCTTTATCGAGATGGAAGCCGAAGATGCTGTCCAGAAAGCGATTTCAGGACTAAATGGCAAACAGTTTATGGAAAAAACACTCAATGTATCTGAGGCAAGGCCCCAGCAACCGAGAGCTGGATTTCAGGATAATAGAAGGGGCGGTTATTCTGGTGGATATGGTGGGGGCAAGAGTTCAAAGAAGGGCTGGAGATAAGCTGTGGAGATTAGAGTCAGCGGGAATGATGTTGAAAGGGCACTAAAAATACTTAAGCGCGAGCTTCAGAAAGATGGGCTTTTTAAAGAGATTAAACAGAGAGGTTATTACGAAAAGCCTTCTGTCAAGGAGAAGCGGAAACAAAGAGAGGCGAGAAAGAAAAGGAGTAAAGCTTTACGGTTTAAGAAGCCTTCTCAGTTAGTGAAAAAATAAAAGTCAATTTTTAATAGCACCTCTAAAAAATACTTTTTTCTTTTCTAATTTCTATGTGAAGGGTTTATTCAGTTATCCCAAAAAGCATCAGAAATATTTAACCTTTTAAATATCTTGTTATGAAAAAAAACATATGAAGGACAAAAAGAATGAATTTTGAAGATTTTAAATTGAGTAAAGAGACAATGAAGTCTATATCAGAAATAGGATTTGAGGAGCCGACACCTATTCAGGTCTCTACTATACCGCTCATAATGAATGAGCGCGATATTGTGGGACAGGCTCAAACCGGCACGGGAAAGACTGCTGCCTTTGCTATCCCAATTGCAGAAAGATGTCAGAAGGGAAGAAAACCTTTTACTATCATACTTGAGCCGACGAGGGAATTGGCAGTCCAGGTTGCACAAGAGGTTTACAAAATAGGAAAGTATAAAAAAATTAGTGTTCTGCCTGTTTATGGCGGCACATCGATTGAAAGGCAGATAAAATCATTACAAAGGGGTATCAATGTCGTTGTTGGAACACCAGGTCGTGTTATAGACCTTATAAACAGAAAAATCCTTTCTCTTTCAGAGGTAAAAATTGTTGTCCTCGATGAAGCAGATGAGATGCTTGATATGGGATTTATTGAAGATATTGAGACAATACTCAAAACAACACCGGCAGAAAGACAAACCCTTCTCTTTTCGGCCACAATGCCGCAGCCGATAATGAACATTGCAAGGCGGTATATGAAGAACCCTGAGAAGATATGGGTAAACACAAAGGATATTGTTGTACCAAAGATAAGGCAGATATTTTATGAGGTTGCGGGAGAAAACAAGGTGAACGCCCTCTCAAGACTCCTTGATGTTGAAGATCCACAGCTTGCCATCGTCTTCTGCCATACAAAGAGGGAAGTTGATGATGTTTATATGAAACTCAGCCAGCTGGGATATAATGCAGGTGCCATTCATGGCGATTATACACAGGCAAGAAGGGATGCGGTCATGAATAAGTTCAAAGGAGGTATGCTCGATATACTCGTTGCTACTGATGTGGCTGCAAGAGGACTTGATATAAAAGACGTATCTCATGTAATTAACTATGGTATCCCGCAGAATCCTGATAGCTATGTTCACAGGATTGGAAGGACAGGACGAGCAGGGAAATCAGGAATAGCAATAACCCTTATTACTCCAAGGGAATATAAGCACTTACGATTGATAGAAAGGAATGCAAAGACAACAATAAACAGGAAGAAATTGCCTTCGCAGGCAGATGTTGTAAGTGCAAGAGAAAAAAATATTGTCAGAGATATTTCCGGGATAATCAGGGAAAATCGGCATGCAGGCTATCTTCAGGCAGTTAAAGAGTTATCAAATAACTATGAATTTGGCGATATTGCCGCAGCAGCACTATGTGCCGCATATGGTGAGATAAAGGAGAAGACTTTAGAAGAAAATTACAGAAACAACAGAACCGAACGTTTATTTATGACTGTTGACAGGAAGGATAATATAAGGGCGGCTGATGCTGTAAAATCTATTGACTCTAAAGCATATGATCGTTTTAGTAAGATACATAAGAAACAGCATAGGAATTATCAGAAATCTCATTAAACAAAATGTCCTGTCTTCCCGAAATATAATTTATTTTGTTTATTAGGATTGGATATGTAATTGTCGATAGTTATGTAACTCTCCCATAGTTGTTTTTATTATTATAAGTGATTAATTTATTTTTAAATAACTGGATTCCTATACAAAGTAAGTCATAGAAGTTTCAGAAATAGAGACTAAAGGGGGGTGAGGAAATCCTCACCCCCTTTTTTTACCACATCTTGGTTACAGCGTAAAGGAAATATACCTTTAATAAAGTATCTATCCCCTAAACGGAAATATAAAAAGTTGTCTTCACCATATTTTCATATTTCCTTCATTATTCCTACATAAGTTTTGTATATTCTAAACTCAAGAATAAAAAACAAATGGAGGTACAGAATGAATAAGTTTGTGGCAGGGTTGACTGTAGCAGCACTTCTCGCAATTGGTGCTATAGCGTATGCAAATGGTCCTGGATGGTATGGTGGAGGTCACATGGGTCAGGTTTGTGGTTATGATACTCATATGATGGGGCCCGGGTATGGTGGACACATGAAGGGATTGAAAGGTGGCTATGATCAGAAGTTCTTGGATGAGACTGTTGATTTAAGGAAGGAACTTAACAACAAGAGATTTGAATACTTTGAAGCAGTGCGTAGCACGAATACAAAACCTGATATCATTACAAGTCTTGAAAAGGATATTCGCATACTTCGGGAAAAACTCCACGAAAAAGCTCCCAGTAAAGCATACAGAGGGGCTGGTGGCCATGGTTGCAGGTGGTAATTAAATTCCCTCCCACCATCAGGCAGCCAGGATTATTCTGGCTGCCTGTCATTTTAACATTTACTCTTTAATCTCCAGATTTCCTCAAAAAATGAATAATAGCAGGTTTAATCCTGAAAATAATCAGGAACTGCCTGTATGGGTATGATTTTTTATTAACTCGAAAAATGCAGTAAGATTTTAAAGCTGGTAGGCACATATGCATCAAAATCTCTTGAATGCAGAATTTGCGAATGGATGGTTATTTAAACGATATGAATGAAAACATGCACGTTATCAGAGTCATTAAACCGCTCACAAAGGTGCTGCTCAAGAGCTTTTGCTACACATATGCCTACCGTGAATTTCATTTTCTGGTTAAATGATAAAATAGTCCATGATTTATACAGGCACATGTTCCTGGACAGAGAAGAGTTTGATCCAAAGCGGGGAATTCTATCCCGGGACAGTAAAAACATCCGAAGGACGTCTGAGATATTATGCCGGCCATTTTGACACTGTAGAGGTTGACTCGACGTATTATGCTATCCCGGACAAAAGAACTACATATCTCTGGGCTGACAGGACTCCTGAAAATTTTATTTTTCACATAAAGGCATATGGTGCATTAACAGGACACGGTATTGACCCCAAAACATTACCGAGGGATATTTTTGATCTACTCCCTGAAAAAGACAGAGGTGAGCGTTATGTTTATATTAAGGAACCGTCTATTCTTGAGGCGATTTCGGAAAAATTCAGAGAAACTCTCTCTCCCCTTAAAAAAACTGACAAACTGGGTATGCTTGTTTTCCAGTTTCCCCCATGGTTCCAGTATAGAACAATGAATCTCGATTATATCCGCAAATCTAAAGAACTCATGAAAGGTCTGCCGATTGCAGTGGAGTTCAGACATGGAAGCTGGCTGACAAATAGCAGTATTGGGACAACCCTTGGTTTCTTAAGAGAAAACCAGCTCACATACATTACAGCTGATGAACCCCAGTATGGCAGTCTTGCAACGGTTCCATTTATCCCGGAGGCTACCACTGAAACAGCCTATTTCCGTTTTCACGGCCGGAATAAGGAAAACTGGCTTAAGAAAGGGATTGCGACAACACTAAGATTTGCTTATCTGTATTCTGATGATGAGATGAAAGAATTTAATCCATCTATTCAGAGAATAGACAGAAAGGCAAGAAAAACTTATTTAATGTTTAATAACTGCCATGGCGGTTTTGCGATGAAAAATGCGCTCAGAATGAAAGAGATGTTAAAAACAGAGAGAGTCAGAGATGTGCCAAAACAATGATTCTGAAAAGGTTTATTCTCTCGCCTAGTTCAAATTTATTTGAACTATTTGATGTAATATCCTGATATTCTCCATCTACCATTGATATACTAAGGCGGTCATTAGTAAGGCGACATTCTTGTCACTTTTTGTCATTGTCCCGAAAGCATTCGGGATCCGCAATCCTTCTGGTTTTTTCAGAAAGATTCTCTCCTCGGCGAGTCGCTGAGGAGACCCGACAAGCGGGAATGACATCAATGTAGCTTTACTTATAGCCGTCTTAGTAAGTCCACAAACGATAGTTAATTTAAGTTTCATTTTTTATCTTTTTTGCCTTTCATTAACCTCTCGTATTTTTCAGCACCAACGCATTCTTTTGCAGCAGGGCACCATTCAAGGCATGTAGGCTTCATCTCACGCGATATAGTTCTTCCGCATCCCTTGCAGACAATCTCTACTTCATCTGACCATATCTCTGAAACAGTATCACACCAGAAACATGTTATGTTTTCCGGATATGGTGTCCTTATTTCCCTGCTTCCAGGACAGCTTTCTTTTAACATATCCATATTTTAAACGCTTCCCTGATAATAATCCAGGAATGTTACAAGGGCAGGTTGGTAAGTCTGCTTGTTAAAGCCTTTAAGTCCTGGTTCAAGTTAGCTATAATCTTTTTAGCACTATGATTAAATATTCGAAAATATTATTTATAATTTTTCTATGCTCATCTTCGAGCCTTGCATATGAAATAGCCCTTGCGAGGGTATTTTCAATTTCTCTCTGGTACCACTTCGCTTTCATGATAATAAGCATAGCTATGCTCGGTATAGGAGCAAGCGGGACAGTAATGTCTTTGTATCCGAAACTCAGAAACTTGTCCAATACAGGTATCTATTGTTTAATGCTCGGTCTCGGAATATCTCTTGGTTATCTCATTACAAATCAGATACCCTTTGATCCGGTGAAGCTTTCGTGGTCAAAGATACAAATACTTTATATAGGCGTTTACTATATAGCACTTTCTATACCATTCTTTTTTACAGGTATGGTAGTTGCCGCAGCATTTTCTTCTCTAAGCGAGAGGGCAGGGCTGATTTACGGCGCAGACCTTCTTGGCGCAGGTACAGGGGCAATAAGCATTTTATACATCATGACCGTATATGGACCTGACAAGTCTGTGTTTTTTATTTCATTAATAGCATTTTCAGCGGCATTCTTCGCCGGTGGAAAGAGGCTGAAAGCCCTCTCTTTAATTTTAATACTGTTTACCGCTTCGATGATGTTTTTTAATCCTTACTTTATGAACCTTAAGATGTCTCCATATAAGGGGCTTCAGATAGCTCTCAGATACCCTGGTGCAGAACATTTGAAGACTTATTTCAGTCCTTTCTCAAGAGTAGATACATTTAAAAGTCCGGCTGTGCGTTATGCTCCCGGTCTTAGCTTGAAGTATCTTGAAGAACTCCCTGAACAGGTTGGTTTTTCAATAGACGGTAGTGAGATGAATGCCATAACAGCATATAGTAATAGGGCATCTCTTACATTCCTCAGATACCTGCCGTCTGCTCTTCCCTACGAAGTATTTAGAAGAAATGATGTGTTGATACTGGACCCGAAAGGCGGGCTTCAATCCATTACTGCAAAATATTACGGCTCATCAAATATATATAAGATTGAAAACAACCCTTTGTTAGTAAAAGTTGTCAGGAAAGATTTTGATGAGTTTTCGGGGCGTATTTATTCTGGTAACACATGGTCCGGTCTTGGAAGGTCCTGGTTGAAATACAGCGACAGGGATTTCGATGTCATAGATATCCCTATGACTGGAACTGTACCATCAGGTTCGTTTGGTATATCAGAAGACTACAGATTCACTGTTGAAGCGTTTAAAGAATACCTGAGTCATCTCAAGATGGAAGGAGTTTTAAGCATAAACATGTTTATATTGCCTCCGCTGAGAACGGAATTAAGGATATTAAACACTGCTGTTAGAGCAATAAGAGATATGGGGGTAAAAAATAGAGATATTGAAAAACATTTTGCAGCTATCCGCAGTCTCGAAAGCATATGCATTCTTATGAAAAAGTCACCATTTACTGCTGATGATATAGAAGCTATCAAGAAGTTTTCAAAAGACAGAAGGTTTGACCTGATATATTATCCGGGCATTAAGGAGGATGAGACAAATATCTATATACGGACTCCCCTAAATGAATATTTTACTATGTTTAAAAATATTCTGAATCCGGAAACGCATGAGCAGTTCATAAATTCTTATATATTTGATATAAAACCTGTCAGTGATGAAAATCCGTTTTTTCATTATTATTTAAAATTAAAAAACATCAGGGCAATTTACAAAACTATGGGAGGGAAATGGCAGTATTTTATTGAAGAAGGTTATATCCTGCCGGTGGTTTTTATACAGGTTCTACTTTTAGGGATTGTTCTCATGATCCTTCCAGCAGTAAAGACACCTAAAACAAGAAACAAGGTAAAGAATAAGGTAAAGAATAAGGTTGAGAAAAAAGAAAATCTGAATCTCACATCCGGCATTAATCTCTTACCTTATTTCGCTTTTCTCGGTCTCGGATTTATGTTTGTGGAGGTATCTCTTGTTCATAAGATGATACTCCCTCTCGAAAACCCCTCATATGCATTAGCTACTGTACTTACTTCAATACTGATAAGTTCGGGTGCCGGAAGCCTTGCAAGTTACAAATTTAGAAAGTTAAGTAGTCCTGCCTTAACTATTTTTATATCAATACTTACAATTAGTTACAGTATATTGCTCCCTTCTATCACAGATATAATTTCTCCTTGCCCATTGCCAATTAAGGCCATTTCGGTATTCTTTATTTTTCTGCCACTTGGATTTCTTATGGGAATTCCTTTTCCCACGGGTCTTAAATTACTTGGCGAGAAAAATAAACCGTTGATTCCCTGGGCATGGACTATAAACGGCTGTATGTCGGTACTAGCGCCAATCCTTACCATCATGCTTGCACTGGTAACAGGGTTTAAAATAGTTCTCTGGCTGGGAGCGCTGGCATATCTAATGGCATTTGTTTTTTTAAAACAGTTTATTAAAAACCAGTTATATAACGCTCAGCGTTGATGTGGCAGTATAAAATATTTCTGAAACAGATAAAGAAAATCCCTGCGGAAAATATTTTGGTTCTGCAAATATGATGGCACTAAAAAAAAATCCCCGCGACGAAAAATCATTGGCTGTATATCACTCTTTAGGAGCTTTGCTGTTACTACCTCTCCGATAAAAAGAGTATGGTCTCCAGCTTTGAAGGTATCTGCTAACCTGCATTCAAAGAAGGCTATTGCTTCACTGAGCACAGGAGAACCATTTGGTGCATCAAAGTAAGAAATTCCCTTGAACTTGTCAATTTTTCTGCCGCTCTTGAAACCAAAATGCTTAACAATATCCTTCTGGTTTTCAGCCAGAGTGTTTATTGCAAAATAACCTGACTCTTTTATTAAGCCGTGTGTATATCTTTCCGGGGCAACAGATACCATGAGCATGAGTGGATGAAAAGATACCTGTGATATCAAGGCTGCTGTCATGCCGTTAATCGTATTTTTTGTTCTCACTGTGACAATGTAAATCCCGTGTGAAATACCTTTTGAAACTATATCGTGCATTTTTGTCCTCCTGTCCGAATTTATCTTTTGAGGCTTATTAAGATGTGCATAATAGTATTGACTTAAGGTAGTGTGTCATTCCCGCTTGTCGGGTCGCCTCAGCGACTCGCCGAGGAGAGAATCCTTCCGACTTGTTCGGAATCGTGCGAAGAAAGATGCTGGCGATCCCGTATAAGCCGGGACAGGCAAGCCAGCATGACAAAGTAAATGCACTCAATTTTATGTCCACACTATTATGAGAACCTTAATATATGTAACATAGTTGCTCAGGATAGTTTAAATATTTTGTTAAAAAAAGTAAGAACTCGAAAATGCGGGCCGATACAGACTTTCGAAACAAGTAACCTCGTGAGAATCTACTTTCTCTTTTCTGCTTCTCCGATCATTGGAACAAATGCCACAGAACCCATCTGTTCGACATCGAGTTCATCCGTATCTTTTTTTATTAAAAGTGTCAGTGTCTGGTAATAGACTGTACTTCCCAGAGGGACAATGAGCCTTCCGCCTTTTTTGAGTTGCTTAATTAAGGGAGGAGGTATATGGTTAGGTGCTGCGGTTATGATTATTGCATCAAATGGTGCATGCTCTTTCCATCCAAAATAGCCGTCACCATATTTTACATTCACGTTTTTATACCTAAGATCTTTAAGTCTCTTAGTTGCCAGGTCTGAAAGAGACTTTCTTATTTCTAATGTATAAACTTCTTTAACTATCTCTGAAAGTACAGCTGCCTGATAACCTGAGCCTGTGCCGATCTCAAGAACCCTGTCAGAAGGCTTTAGCTTTAACGCCTCTGTCATCAGTGCAACAACATATGGCTGGGATATTGTCTGACCTTCACCTATAGGGAGCGGGTAGTCAGCATAAGCCTTGTTCTTAAGGTTCTCATCTACGAAGAGGTGTCTCGGAATCCTTCCCATCACCTCGAGTACTTTCTTATCTTTTATCCCCCTTCCTTTGATATCTTTTTCGATCATGGCTTGCCGTTTTTGTAAATATGGGTCTGCTGAAAGGGTATATGAAACTGAAAGAACCAAAATTGCTGTTATTAAGAAGAAATTCTTTATTAATGTTTTTAAGTTAAATCTCATTATTTTATTTTTTCTATTTTTATCTCTGTGGTGATTTCAGTTATCTATTCAAAGAATAACATCTTGCAATATGGAAAGAATAGGGCATATCACTTGATATTAGATACAGCCTAAAAGTCATGTTGGTTTTTTATGTAATCTTTAATAATTATCTTTAATAATTATCATTGACTTCACTATATTATTGAATTATTATACATAGCAAAATTCTGTTGCGAAATACATCTTATGCGTTGCAAAACAAAACATGTTTTTGAATAATTATTCAAATAATATGGAGGTGAAAAAATAGAGTTTGCTGAAAATTAATGAAAAGGAGGTTA
>MHEF01000169.1:13897-14039 GCA_001805125.1 Nitrospirae bacterium RBG_13_39_12 | reverse complement strand
TTTGGTAACAGCAATAAGTTTAACATCGAAAGGGCTTTTATCTGACCTGATGGCAGCCGACGCTATTTTCCTGAAGATATTTTTTACTTTTTCAAGTAATATCTTATCTTCCATTCCGGTTTTAATATTGCCAAAATCTACT
>MHEF01000169.1:13614-13748 GCA_001805125.1 Nitrospirae bacterium RBG_13_39_12 | reverse complement strand
TCTGAATAGCATCTGAAGTCTTTATAACATACTTTGCCCTGAGGTCAGAAGCTATATCAGATATCTCCATATTTAAATCAAAAATCTTAAAATTAGGAAAGGTCAGTAGAAGGTCCTTATAGTCTCTTACTGCT
>MHEF01000169.1:0-13529 GCA_001805125.1 Nitrospirae bacterium RBG_13_39_12 | reverse complement strand
AGCTCTTGGGTTTCACCTTGAGGATAACTCTATCCCCTTCCACATCAACAATCAGCTCGTCTCCCTCTGATATGCCAACTGTGTCTCTTATCTTTTTCGGAATAACGATCTGGCTCTTTTTGCTCACTCTTGTAGTAATTAACACTCTACCCTCCTACTCATAATTTTATAGTAGGAATTATACTATATTAGTAGGAATAAATCAAATGTGCCTTACAAAATGCCTTTTTTAACCAGGCAGGAGGGCTTCTTGATATTCATCCCATAATTTCTGTTTGGATATTCCCATATCAATGAAGTCCCACGGCAGGATTTCATTAAATTCTTTTTTTCTGAAAATATAGAAATCCTTGTCAATCCCTGCTGCCTCTGCTGCCTTCATCCATTCCTGAATTCCTGACATCGCTTCAATGATTTCTGATACTCTTCTGTCTCCCATAGAAAATACCCCCTGCATGTATGCAAACTTGGGAACATCGTGGAATACCTTAATACCCTTTATTGACAGCAGACCTTTCTTAATCACTTTTAATCTCTCTTTAATTTCAAAAGGCTTCTCCATAGAGTGCCACTGGAAAGGTGTAAATGGTTTTGGAACAAAAGTACTGATGCTCAGTGTTATATTGCCTTTAGCAGTAATATCCCTTATCTTTTTAACAAGATCAACTATACCTTTTATATCTTCTCTTGTTTCCGTGGGAAGGCCTACCATGAAATAAAGCCTGAGGGTCTCTATCCCTTCAGCAAATAAAAGTTCCGAGGTCTCCAGTATATCCTCCTCTGTAATTCTTTTATTAATAACTTTTCTCAAACGTACCGTACCTGCCTCAGGTGCAATAGAAACGCTTCTGTGCCCTTTCATTAGACTTACCAATTCAGCGCTCTTCGCGCTTGCCCTTAGTGATGTAATAGAAAAATATACTCCAGGGATTTTTAGTACATCTTTTACGTATGGATAGTCTGAAAGTGAGGGACCGATAAGACCTATTCTTTTTGTGCCGGACAGCGCCATCTGAATCTCATTCTTAACAGCCTGCAAATTTTTCTTCCTCGGAGGATTGTAAATTTTACATGCAACGCAAAACCTGCAATTCCAGGGACATCCTCTCATCGCTTCAATTAAAACCATTTCAGTGAATTCTGTCTCAGATGTAATGATTGATGTTCTGATTTTTGATTCAGATATATCTTTAAGGTGCCGTTTTTTGATATTTTCCGGCGCGTCTTCTGTTTTACGCCTTTCTACAATTTTTCCTTCGGCATCATAAGATAGACTGTAAAAACATGGGATATAAAGACCTTTTATATTTAAAGAATTATTAAAGACTTCTGCCCTGTTCCCAGAGGATTTATAGCAATTAAGGAACTCAGCCAGCATTTCATCAGCTTCACCTATAAAAATTATATCAAAAAAATCTGCAACAGGTTCCGGATTGAAAAAAGCGCAAACACCCCCCATTATGATCAACGGATACCCGTAGTCCCTGCCTGAACTTCTTAAAGGAAGACCGGATAACTCAAAAATTTTCGCTATATTAGGATAATCATTTTCGAAAGAAACTGAAAAAGCCACAATATCAAAACGATCAAGAGGTCTCTTTGATTCCATTGAAAAAAGCTTTGTATGCGTCCTGACATACTCACCAACGTCCTTATCTTCAGGTAAAAAGACTCTCTCACAAACAACATCCCTCATATTGTTCAGAAAGCCGTAAATCCCCTGAAAGCCGAGGTTGGACATCCCAACATGGTATGTATTCGGATAAACAAGGGCAATATTAACCCTTCCCCCCGGATCCTTATGAACAGTACCTTTTTCTTTAGATAACAAAGAATCTATTTTTTCTTTAAGTCTGCGGCTCACATCATCACCAACACACTCAACATGGCTATTGACCATATTATGTCGATCGGGAGTTGCAGTTCGCATGAAGAATCTAAAAGCAGGTCTGTCCTGGGAGGGAACTCATCGTCCTTAAGCCATAAAATAAGGGTAACAGGTATCCTGGGCATTGGAAGAAGGTTAAATGAGGCATCACCATAATTAGATACGTCTGAGCAGAGCTCTGTCCCTTTTCTAATAAAAGCTTTTTTATCATCCCCGTATTTTTTTGCCAGGCTTTCTAAAGGAAGGATATGGCTTCCTCTAAAAAACATTTCTCCACCTTTAATATCGAAAGGTTTTACAAGTCTTCCTGTAAGAGGAAGATCTTTTGCGTTAATAAGGTACCAGAGACACGAGTGAATAAAAAAATACCCGTATTTTTTAATAATGGTTTCTCCTTGACTAGTAGGACTTCTGATAATTTTTTCTTTAGGTATAACAGAAAAATCGATGCAGAATGACTTTAAAATATAACATTTGTTTTTTTCATCAAATGTTACAGAGGCATTCCTGCAAACATCGGCAGGTTCAATTTTTTCCAGTATTTCCCATGCTTTTTCTTCTCCAGAGGATATCATAGTACATTTTATTATAACCAATTGTTCTATAATTCAGGATTTAAAGAAATCACAATTTTAGATCTTAATTTTTTCAGATATACTAAGTATATGAAGTGTAAACAATGTAACGGCGAAATAAGACTTATTCTGGGCTGCAGATCTGTCACTTTGAACTGCTTGAAATGTGGCACAACATTCCCTTTAAAAGATTATATCGATGAAATGGATGATGAGATGTGGGAACAAATCCTGCTTCGTCCCTGTAATAGAGTTTAATTAAGCCTGCCATCTTGTCTTAGTTTATTTACTATCTCCTGTATTTCTGGCAATGCCTCAAGTGCTGCCTTTTCTCCCTCGAGTGCTGCCTTTTCTCCCTCGAGTGTTGCCTCATGCCTCTTTGAAAAATCAGCATTCTCTATATAGCCAACTTTTGGTTGTATCACAATATCTGCTTTTGAAAGCTGAATGGCTGAAAGTTTTGAATACATTATATTTATTGACTGAAGTATTGTCTCAATTGTCCCTTTTGGGACAGATGAATCAACATCACTTGATATATCTACGGCTATGACTACATCGGCCCCAAGCCTTCTTGCAGCCTCTACAGCTACAGGGCTTACAACCCCGCCGTCAACATACACTTTTCCTGAAATATTCGCGGGCCTGAAAATTCCCGGGATCGAGCAGCTTGCCCTAACAGCAGCACCTGTATTGCCATTTCCAAATACAATTTCTCTGCCACTCTTAATATCGGTTGCAACAGCATAAAAAGGAATCTTCAACTTTTCCATCGGCGTTTTTTTCAGCATACGATTTATAAATCCTTCAAGCCTTTCTCCTTTTATGAAACCGTTATCGGGGATTGTTAAGTCAATAATATCATCTTTTTCTATGGCGAAGGACAGCTTCTGAAGTTCAAATGCATTATATCCATAGGCATAAAGAGAACCGACAAAACTACCTGCACTTGTGCCGATTATCATATGTAAGGGGATTTTATTAGATTCGAGTATTTTTAGCACTCCTATATGTGCAAATCCTTTAGATGATCCTGCTCCAAGAACTATGGCAATTTTAGCTGGTTTCGGAGGTGGCTGAATCTCCCTCGGAGCACAGGAGAGAATAAAGATAATAACGAGCAAAGATACTAAGAAATTTGATGCCTTTTTCATACAGCCCTCAACATTAAATAGTTTGATATAAAAATACTCTTTACGTAGCATATTTGTCAAAATCGGACTTCTTAGAATTTCCGAGTTTGCAATTTCATGTTACAATTAAATCCCATGAACATTGTTATTGCAAAAGGTCTGACAAAGAATTATGGTTCTTTGAAGGCGGTAGATAATATTTATTTTGAGATATCAAAAGGCGAATGTTTCGGCTTTCTCGGGCCAAATGGAGCCGGGAAGACAACCGTAATGCGCATTATTTATTGTTTTATGCCGCCAACCTCCGGAGAGGTCAAGGTATTTGATACGGATGTTAATCAGGATCCAAGTCATATTAAGGCGCGAATAGGTGTCATGCCGCAGGATGACAATCTCGACCCTGATTTAACAGTGTTCGAAAACCTTATTGTCTACGCAAGGTATTTTGATATAAAGAAAAAAGATTCAGAGCCTCTTGCACGAGAACTTCTTGAATTCGTGGGGATAGCTGAAAAAACCCATGTGAAGATAGGCGACCTGTCAGGGGGTATGAAACGCAGGCTTGTCCTTGCAAGGTCACTGATCAATAATCCTGAGTTATTGATACTCGACGAGCCAACAACAGGCCTTGACCCCCACAGCAGACATACTGTCTGGGAAAAACTGCACTATCTAAAATCTATAAATACAACGCTCATCCTCACAACACATTATATGGAAGAGGCAGAAAAACTCTGTGACAGGGTAGCCATAATGGACTCTGGAAATATTTTAACGATTGATTCTCCATCGAGCCTTATGAATATTCACGGCGGGAATCTGGAGGATGTTTATTTGAAGCTGACAGGGAAAGCATTGAGGGAATAAGAAATTATGAAAACAAAACGTGCCTTCAGGGTGTGGCAAAGACATTTTACTGTATATACAAAACTATACAAATCAAGTTTAGCTTTAAACTTTGTTGAGCCTGTTCTCTATCTTGTAGCTTTAGGGTTCGGTCTTGGTGCTTTTGTAAAGGAGATAAACGGAGTTCCTTACATCAATTTCATAGCGCCGGGTATCATTGCATCTTCTTCCATGTTTGCTGCGACATATGAGTGTACATATGGAACATATGTCAGAATGTTTTATCAGAAAACGTTTGATGCAATCCTTGCGACACCTATAAACATCGACGACCTCATAGCAGGTGAACTAATGTGGGGTGCCACAAAGAGTCTTCTTTACGGGACAATAATAATTATTGTTATTTCTTTTTTCGGTTTCGTAAATTCCCCTATGATAATTCTTGCCATCCCTCTCCTTTTTATAACCGGTATAATATTTGCCGAGATATCTGTTATTTTTGCAGCAATCGTACCCGGTATTGATTCTTTCAATTATTTTTATACAATCCTGATGACTCCGATGTTCCTCTTTTCGGGTATTTTCTTCCCCCTTGAAACCCTTCCTCCAGTTGTCTCAAAAATTGCATTTTTCACTCCCTTATATCATTTAGTCAATATCTGCAGGGCTTTTTCATCAGGGGAGTTAGGTCTTATTAAGTGGGATATTCTCTGGGTCTTTGTTGCTGCTATCCTGCTAGCTCCCTACACATTCAGGCTTATGAGAAGACGGATAGTGAAATGATTCTGACTCTTACTCGCTCCTGCTATTCATGCTCCACCTGCTTATCTTCAGTTTTAAAAAACATTAATCCAAATAATGCAATTGAAAAGTGTCCCGATATCTGTCGGGATTGATAGCTTTTCGCCTCGGCGTCTCCTCGGCGACCCGCCTGAGTACTGAAGTGTACCCTTAACTAATGGTATAGAGAATATTTTTATCAATAGAACAAATAAAGATAATCTCAAAATTCTTCTGCTTTCGTTCCTGAAACAGTAATTGTTGATGGAGCTTTCAATTTTAAGAATTCAGTGAGGCTCTTTTATTCTTTTTAATTTAGAGGTCTAAATCCTCGATGATACTATGAGTACCCGCTTTCCTCTTTTGCTTCTTAGACTTTTTTCCTTTTTCGATCGTTTGCTGAAATTTTATTTTCTTTTTAGATTTGACGTTCCCTGGTTTAGTCGCGCCCTTATCCAAAATCTTATGCTTAAACTCACCATAAATGCTTCTCACAAAAGATTCGCTTCCCTCAACCTCCAAAAGGCCATGCAGAATGTCAATCTTCAATCTCGTATTCATATCATTATTCTCCTTTATAGTTTTTCTAATGCCATATTTTTACTAAATTGTTTAAGACACACTATTTTGTCTTACCTCCCATCAGATATTATAGAATAACTACAGATATTGCTTTCTGTTTAAAATCTACACTTTTTATAAAATATTTTCAATCTATACTACTGTAATAACTAATCCCGGAATATAGTGATTAATTTTCTATAAGAAATTAGCTATCTGAAAATAGATTAACCCAAAATGAAATTCACGGTAGGCATATGTGTAGCAAAAGCTCTTGAGCAGCACCTTTGTGAGCGGTTTAATGACTCAGATAACGTGCACGTTTTCATTCATATCGTTTAAATAACCATGCATGCGCAAATTCTGCATTCAAGAGATTTTGATGCATATGTGCCTACCAGCTTTAAAATCTAACTGCATTATCCGGGTTAACGAGTACGTGGTCAAAACAAGGAACCACGTTTCAAGAAAATAATAAAACTAAAATTAACTCTTGTGCTTCCCTATTATCTTCAACAGCTCGTCATAAGATACTGTTTTGACCTTAAACTTCTGTGCCTTCTGGAGTTTCGAGCCAGGATTTTCTCCTACAACAACATAATCAGTGCTCTTTGAGACTGAATAGGATGCATGGCCGCCAAGGCTTTCAATAAGCTTCTCTACCTCATCCCTTGGTTTGGGCAGTGTCCCTGTAATGACAAATGTGAGACCGTCGAGAGGCTTCTTCCCTCTACCTTTGCCCTCAAAATCCGGGTTTGTTATCTTAATACCATGTTTTTCTATGAGATCAACAAGTGCTTTAAGATTTTTTTGATCATCGAAAAAGTCAGATACTGAGGTTGCAATCTTTTCACCCATCTGCTTAATCTGCATAATTCTTTCAGGGCTTATTTTGTAAAGGTCTTCAATTTTCTCAAAATTCTTTGCAAGAAGTTTTGATGCATACTCGCCGACGTGCAGAATACCCAGTGCAAAGAGGAATCGAGCGAGCGTAGTGCTTTTGCTTTTTTCAATTGCTTCCACAAGATTCTGGGCTGATTTTTCAGCAAATCTTGGTAAATTAAGTAGCTCCTCCTTTTTCAGTTTATAGATATCCACAAAATTGTGTATAAGTCCATTGGAATAGAAAAGCTCAACGTTCTTTTCCCCGAGTCCTTCTATATCCATTGCACCTCTTGATGCAAAGTGTTTAATTCTCTCCTGGACCTGTGCCGGACAGTTCAACCCGATACATCTTACAGCCACTTCGCCCTCTTCCCGTACCACTGTTGACCTGCAGACAGGACATTTCTCAGGGACATGAAATGGCTCCTCCTTTCCTGTCCTCTTGTCTTTTATTACAGATAACACATGCGGGATTACATCACCGGCCCTTTCAACAACTACTGTGTCTCCTATTCTTATATCCTTTCTTTCCATCTCATCCCAATTATGTAAAGTAGAGCGGGATACAGTTACACCCCCGATTCTTACCGGCTCAAAAATAGCAAATGGAGTTATCACTCCGGTCCTACCGACACTCCCCTGAATATCTTTTATTTTCGTAATCCCCTGATGAGCGGGGAATTTATATGCAATAGCCCAGCGCGGCTCCCGCGTCTTCATTCCCAGGAGACGCTGCAGTCCAAAATCATTCACCTTAACCACAGCGCCATCGGTTTCAAAAGTAAAACTCTTTCGTTTTTCCTCTATATCTTTGACAAACTTTAAAACCTTATCAATTCCTTTCACATTTTTTACAACAGCAGGCACAGGAAATCTCGCCTTCTCAAGCCATTTGATAAACTCCAATTGGCTTTTGAACTCCATCCCCCTCACAGCACCTATCCCATAACATGCAAGGTGGAGTTTACGTCCCGAAGTGATAGAAGAGTCGAGCTGCCTTACGGAACCAGCAGCAGCATTCCTTGGATTTGCAAAGGGAGGCTCGCCTTTTCCCTCTCTTTCCCTATTCAGTTTCTCAAATTCTTCAATATCCATGTATATCTCACCTCGAATATCGACCTCCCGAGGAATCCCGCTTACTTCTTCTATCTTAATTGGAACAGATTTTATGGTTCTTACATTCGTCGTAACATCCTCACCCTCATATCCGTCACCTCTTGTAGATGCTTTATAAAGAAGGCCGTTTCTATATGACAGCTCTATGGCAAGGCCGTCATACTTCGGCTCAACGGTATATTCAATTTCTTCGTCAGACTTGAGAAGCCTTTTTATTCTCTTTTCAAATTCCTCTATATCTTCATGTGAGAAGGCATTGTCAAGGGATAACATTGGTTCAGTGTGTCTGACTTTCTCAAATTTCTCTAGAGGGGGTGCCCCAACCCGCTGGGTAGGTGAATCCGGCAAGACGTATCTGTATTTCTCTTCCAGTTCCTTCAGATGAAAATAGAGGCGGTCGTAATCTTCATCAGAAATAATAGGAGAGTCGAGGACATAATACCGGTAGCAGTGATAGTTCAGGTCTTTAACCAGTTTCTCTATTTCTTGTTTGATACTACCAGGGATACCGTCTGTCATTAATCCTTCCCTTCATCTAAATTAACTCATTCAGAAATTTCAAAGCTTCAAGGGTTGCCTTTTCTTTAATTACCTCCCGCTCCCCTTTCAACCTCAACTCCTTTGAAAAGGTTCCTCCTCTTTTGCAGACTGCGATATAAACAAGCCCCTTATCTTTATCTTCAAGTACCTCTGGCCCTAGGTTGCCTGTGGTCGAAAGAGAGAAGTCGGTTTCTGCCATAATTCTAACCCTCTCAGCCATTTCCTTTGCGGTCTCCTCACTTACCATTCCATGCCTTGAAATTGTTTTTGAGGAGATGCCGAGGATTTCCTTTTTCATCTCAACTGAGTAAGCAACTATCCCTCCTCTGAAAAACGTGCTTGCACCCGGAACGGTTGTGAGGTAATGACTGATAAGTCCTCCAGTGCATGATTCAGCTACAGAAAGTGTCAGGTATTGCTTCCTGAAAAGTTCATGCACTTTATTAATGAGATCTAAAATTTCTTTGTCCATATAATAAATATACAGCAAAAGAAAAATATTTCATTCAAATATGCGATAAGTATCATTAATCAATTATTTGATTTAAGGTTAATTTTTATAATATATGGTTTGTTATTATAATATTTTTCAGCTAAATGTTTGTATTTAAAGCAATTTTAAGTTAAAATAAATTTGTAGCTATGAAGCGTTTATCCCGGAAGAAAGATATTTTAAAGAAAGCAAATATAACTCAAAAGCTCCACTTTTTAGAAATAAATAAATTTGTACTTAGTAAAACCATATTATTTGTCTGCCTTGTTGCACTAATTTCTGGGACTTGTTTCTTTTATAGACCCGGGAAAGTATTCGCTACACAGCTCAACGCCGATAAGGTTATTGTTATAAAGAGCAAAAGAATCCTAATGGTATTGCGGGACGGAGAAATTCTAAAGGCTTATAAAGTTGCATTGGGTAAACAGCCCAAAGGACATAAAATCAACTCTGGTGACAAAAAAACACCGGAGGGGAATTATATTCTGGATTCAAGGAAACCAAACAGTAAGTTTTATAAATCAATCCACGTATCCTACCCTAACAAATCTGACATCCTAAATGCTAAAAAACTCGGGGTATCCCCTGGGGGTGCCATCATGATTCACGGGTTACCCAATAAATTAGAGAATATCGGGAAAACTCACAGGACCTGGGATTGGACAGACGGATGTATCGCTGTTACTAACCATGAAATAGATGAAATCTGGCAGCTCGTTCCGGACAAAACGCCGATAGAAATCAAACCCTAAAGATAAATTCTCCTGTTTAATAATTAATAAATCAAATCAGCCAGACTTTTTGCACGTTCTCTATCAAGGTCTTTCAATATTATATATTGCTTAAAAGCGGCGGCCTTCTCTCCATTCAGGAAATAAGCAAAACCGAGATTATAGTGTGCGACAGCATTATCGGGGTCGACATCTATTGCCTTCTTAAAACTATCGAGAGCCTTTGGATATACACCTTGGATAATGTAAACGGCACCGAGTTTATTATAAACTGATGGCAAATCTGGTTTTATTCTTATCGCATGTTTATATGCATCAATAGAACCGGTATAATTGCCCAGTTTGTAGTAGGCTACACCAAGATTAACATATGCTTCTGCAAAATCAGGTTTGATTTTCAATGACTTCCTATACAATTTTATAGCATCTTCATACATACCTAACTCATGGTAAGAACACCCCTGCAGAAAATATTCATCAGCATCGTCCCGTTTTTTTTCTGCTTCTTTCCTGATTTTGGTATTTCTTTCAACAGAAGGCTTTGGAATAGAAGGTGCAACCATCTTTGCAAGCTTTTCTTCAAGTTTTTTATATTTATTAAGCTGTTTAGAAATATCTTTCAGAGGCACAGCAAAGTTAATATTTTTATTTTTTCCCGATAGGGATGCAGCAGCGCCGACAGCTTCACCTTTGTTATTAAATACAGGGCTTCCGCTATTTTCCAGAGCAACAGGAACAGAAATCTGAAT
Organism: Nitrospirae bacterium RBG_13_39_12; assembly: GCA_001805125.1. Lineage (GTDB taxonomy): Bacteria > Nitrospirota > Thermodesulfovibrionia > Thermodesulfovibrionales > SM23-35 > RBG-13-39-12. Next base: position 3,232 of record MHEF01000169.1, on the reverse strand, counting down.
AAGCTTATCCCTTTTACGAACATCTTTGATAATTCCATCTGAAAAAGCAGTTTCCGTTCCCTGTAGATTCCTTATAACAAAAATACTTTCTCCTGTCTTTGGTTTATAATCTGCGGCAAGTTTTACCGCGGGAAGCTCTTTTGACCTTACTTTAAATAGAGCAAGATTATTTTCACAGCTGGGTGAGATTAAATTTTCAATTGGTAAAAAAATACCATCTTCCGTTACTGCAACCAATTTATTTTGAACTTCTTCAAACCATTTTACGACAACCTGACAATTGGTTACTACAATTCCACTTTGATCAATAATAAAACCACCGCCTGAAGCAATATGCTTTCCATTTTTATCATTCACATAAACAGTAACAACTGCTTTTTTCTGTTCTGATACTATGTCAGGAATCTCTGCGTAGACATAAGAACCTGCTGAGACTAAAAGCAATAAAAAGAAAAGGAAAGTTTCTATTAAAAAACACCTAATCATTTATACACGTATAATAACCGATTGTTCATGGAGTTTATCAATGTAGTATTATTTTTAAATTTTTATATCCCCTTATTAACAATTATAACTACTCCCTATATAATCAGTTATAGAGCCTTTGAAGGACAAATATCATAAAGCACGCATTCCTGATGCCTTGGCTTTTTTGCCTGACATATCCTTCTCCCGTGAAATATTAAGAGATGAGAAAGAGTTCCCCATTCCTGTTTTGGTGTCAAGGGCATTAGATCCTTTTCTATCCTGACAGGGTCCTCATTCTTTGAAAGCCCAAGCCTGTACGCAAGTCTTTTTACATGGGTATCGACTGCAATCCCCTCGTTAATCCCATAACCGTTGGACAGTATTATGTTTGCTGTTTTCCTGGCAACACCAGGGAGGCTTATGAGTTCTTCCATTGTTCTCGGAACTTTTGAATCAAATCTTTCTATTATTATTCTTGCACAACCCTGAATATTCTTAGCCTTGTTCTTATAAAAATTTATCGAGCTCAGGTCTTTCTGAAGTGTCGAAAGAGCGACTTCTGCATAATCCTCAATTGATCTGTATTTTTTGAAAAGGATCTCGGTAACCTTGTTAACAAGTATATCTGTAGCCTGTGCTGAAAGTATTGTTGCAACAAGAAGTTCAAAAGTGGATTTGAAATTAAGGACTGTTTTGGGTTCAGGATATTCTTTTTTTAATCTCCTTATAATCTCTACCGTCTTTTCTTTCGTTGTCATATTCCCTCCTTTGTCCAGAAAAAGGGGATAAGATATCTAAAATCTCATCCTTACCCTGTATGTAAGTTTTGTCTCCTTGTCTTTAGGCACTGGTATATTAAACTCAGCAGTGAATGCCTCTGTTTTTTTATAATTGTGAGATGAACTGAGCATTTTCCAGTCTCCTGGTATTGGCTCTATTACCTTAACTACAACATCCTCTTTTTTATGATTTCTGAGTGATATCTCAAAACCCGCCTCGTAGGTATCATAGGCAATTTTCTTCCAGTCTGTCTGTTTCCTGCTTCCAACAACATCAAAAGCATCCCCGAGTTTTACCCTGACCTTCTCGTCCTTTGGCGTATGGTCTATAGAATCCTCTCCAACAAACTGAAGGCTCCCTTCATCATCATGTTTATATACTCTGACCGTGCCCTTTGGCAGAGGAATCCCCAGATTATGTTCTTTCTTGTTTTCAACCTCTACAAACACACCAACCTTCTGGTTTGTTATAACCTCGCCATGCTGGTTATAGTAATAATACCTTGCGCCATGGTAGAGCAGTTCTTTTCTAACCGGTATACTGTCAGCAGTTACAAGACTTATCTGTTTTGTCTGATTTTCTTTAATGGTTGACAGCCTCTGCAGGGTGTATATGTGATATTCAAAGAACTCTTCCTCTTTAAACTGCGGCTCTGCTTTTGCTGCCAGCTCCGCCACTCTCATCATCTTGTCTTTATATTCGTATTCGTCCCTGACTCTGTTCACATCACCTGCAACAAGCTTGAGTTTTGCATCTTTGTATGTCGTACCGCTTTTATTATCAATAGTAACCCAGCCGGAAAGGTCTGCCCTGTCATCTTTATCGTTCAATGTAACAACATAGTCAGCCCTCCAGTTAATTCCATTTGTGAGATACGATGCCTCAACTTTCTGTGCCTTTGAGAGACTGTTTTCAATAAGCCAGACAAGGGTAGGCTTTGATATGAGATTCTCCGGAACCCTTGGAAATATAATCCTTCCGGGATGACCGAAGGTTATCTCTTCACCTATTTTGAATATAGGACCGCCGTTATTCGACAGGAGCGTTGCTTCCATAATCTCTTCTCTCTCTGTGTAAGGATTTTTATAATAGAGTTTCACCTCTTTCCCTACATACTTATCGAGAAGCTTCTGTGGATTCAGCAGATCATATTCATAGTTCTGTTCAAGAATTTGAAGGCTTTCAGGATCCGCGAGAGACTTTATATACACACTTGTGGGAATTATCTGTGATGCTACATCCATAAATCTCAAATCTCCAATTCCTTTAGATAACTTTATCTCCCTCTGGTCTTTTACAAGGCCAAGATTGACATTATATATGGTTACTGCAACGCCTGTCTGGTCTTCAAGCCCGCTTGAAACAGCTTCTGTTTTTGTCTCATTTTTTTCTGCAACTGCCAATTGATTGTATCCAAGTCCCAAAAGAAGCACACCGATTAAAGCAAAGTAAAGATACCTTCTTCTCATTTCATCCTCCTTATATTTTTTATGACCTGTCTTGGTAATTTAGACAAAAAAGTTTTTAAAAATGTTCCAGAAGAAATTTTGGTTCATTCGTAAAAAAATTGAAAGAGTCATAAGACTTACTGGATTCCCGCTTAAGAACCGCGGGAATGACGAACAATAACAATCACTTAAGAATGTCATCCTCGGGCTTGACCCGGGGATCCAGTGTGTTTTCAACTTAAATACGAAAGACACAAATTTTTTATGAATAATTAAGAAAGGGAATTACTATAAAATTTTGAAGATTAATACCTCGTACAAATGACCAGCTTAGTTCTCGTGAATTCTAAATTAACGACCAGACTTTGTCAACGTTTCCGGATATACACAAACATAAAAGGCAGGCAAGATCTAACCTTAAAAGATAGTTCCTGCCTGCCCTTGTTTAACTAATTCTCCAGGTTCTGCTTCTTCCCTAACTCAGATGTTTGTTGACCAGCTTGGTCATCTCAAACATCGAAACCTGCCTCTTGCCT
>MHEF01000168.1:45915-46656 GCA_001805125.1 Nitrospirae bacterium RBG_13_39_12 | reverse complement strand
GCAGGTGAATCCCTCAATAAAAGACCCGTATGAAGAAATTACAGGAAGGATTCCGGACAAGCCAGAATGACAGCTGGCAGACAAGCCGGAATGACGAAAAGGAACGGAGATACCCACTGAAATCCCGGAAGAACCTATAATTTTAAGGGTAACTTTTATATAATTTTATGTTATGAAATTACTTTTATTGACCTGTTGATATGCGATCAATAAAATATCTCTATGGTTAGATAGCATAGATTTACACCGGTTTTTATTCAGAGAGTAAAATATGACAGAAAATTTTGGAACTATAACTATATTTGTTTTTCTGGTATTCTTAGCAATCATAGCAGTATTGAAGCTGTCCTTCGCCATTCTTACTGCTCTGTCATTATTCAAGACAGGTGGAGCTGTCTTTACCACTACCCACCGCTCAAAACTTAAAAGAATTTTAGAAGTCATGCCAATGCATTCCGGACAGATAGTCTACGATCTTGGATGCGGAGATGGCAGATTTTTGATAGAAGCATCAAAAAAATATAAAGTAACAGCTATTGGATATGAGATAAATCCCTGGCCGTTTTTGCTTTCTAAAATCAGGATAATATTCAGGCGGGCAAATGTTTCAGTACGTTTCCAGGACTTCTGGAAGGCAGACCTGAGAGATGCAGATATAGTTTTCTGCTATTTATTCCCTGATGTGATGGACAGGTTAAAAGAAAAGCTTTCTAAAGAACTAAAGGCCGGGGCAATGGTAAT
>MHEF01000168.1:45757-45904 GCA_001805125.1 Nitrospirae bacterium RBG_13_39_12 | reverse complement strand
TTGAGATACCCGGGTGGATCCCTGAAAAGGTTATAACAGCATCTCATCCTGTTCATAAAGACCCCATCTTCATATATGCAAAATAGATGGTGTGAATTTTAGGCTTAGGTTACTAAGCAATAAGCCTGAAAGTTATTTAACACAATG
>MHEF01000168.1:40427-45683 GCA_001805125.1 Nitrospirae bacterium RBG_13_39_12 | reverse complement strand
ATTTTATCTTCTTTGCAATCTTCTTTTCTGCAGACTTTACCTTCTTAATAATCTTTTTTTTTGTCATCTCTGTCTCCTTATATATTTATTAAAAACCTCAATAATATAATTGAGATACATTATTAAATTAAAAAAATGCTATCAAACATAGCATGTATTGTCAACCAAATTTATTCCATTAGACAGGGATTGATGTTAAGCAATTTTATATCTTGGACAATGGTAAAGAATTAATCTAAAATTATTACATGCCAGACAAAGATGCAGAAAAGTTCTTCAACAAAGGATTGGAAGCTCTTAGTTGCGGCGAAACACTTTCAGCGCTTTCCTGCTTTGAGAAAGCTCTCAAAATAGAAGACATCCCTTCTATATGGTCCTACCTCGCCTTTTGTATAGTTAAAGAACGCGGACAGTTAAGTAAGGGAATTTCATTATGCAAGGAGGCTATAAAAGAAGAACCTGAAAACTCCGCACACTATCTAAACCTCGGCAGGATCTATCTTTCTATCAATAAAAAAGAAAAAGCAACCAATATCTTCAGGGAAGGATTAAACCATGAAACAAACCAGCAAATTATTGATGAACTCAAGAAGCTTGAAATAAGGAAACCCCCTGTTATTTCATTCTTAAAAAGGGATAACCCTCTTAATAAGTATCTCGGTATCTTACTTAAGATACTTAAACTTAGATAACTGAAAACTGGCAATTGACGTGAGCCATCTTCAAATTTTAATATACAACCTATGCTGAAACCTGAAGAACAACTTGAAGCAATAAAAAGAGGGGCTGTTGAGATAATTATTGAGGGAGAACTCCTCCAGAAGCTTAAGATATCATATAAAGAGAAAAGGCCTCTCAAGATTAAGGCAGGCTTTGATCCGACAGCACCTGACATACATCTCGGCCACACAGTATTGCTCGAAAAGATGTGGCAGTTTCAGGAACTCGGACATGAAGTGATATTTCTCATTGGTGATTTTACAGGAATGATAGGAGACCCGAGCGGAAAAAACGAGATGAGAAAACCTCTCACAAAAGAAGAGGTTCTTGATAATGCAAAGACTTATGAGGAGCAGATATTTAAAATTCTCGACCCTGATAAAACCAGAGTGGTTTTCAACTCTGAATGGATGTCACGCATGACAGCAGGAGACATGATAAAGCTTGCGAGCAGTTATACAGTTGCGAGAATGCTCGAACGCGATGATTTCAAGCAGAGATGGAAAAATCAAAACCCCATCAGCATTCATGAGTTCATGTACCCATTAATACAGGGGTATGACTCTGTCGTTCTTCAGGCTGATGTTGAGCTCGGCGGCACTGACCAGAAATTTAATCTTATTGTTGGAAGGGAATTACAAAAAGGATATGGTCAGGAGTTGCAATGTCTTGTTATTATGCCGCTTCTTGAAGGTCTTGATGGAGTAAAGAAAATGAGTAAGAGCCTGGGGAACTATATCGGGATAACTGAAAATTCAAAAGACATGTACGGAAAGATAATGTCTATAAATGATGAACTAATGCTCAGGTACTATGAATTATTGAGCCACCTATCTGTAGAGAAACTCAATTCATTAAAAGAAGGCGTTCAAAAAGGCAGTATTCATCCTAAAAAGGCAAAAGAAGACCTTGCACTTGAGATTGTCGAGAGATACTGGGGAAAAGAAAAAGCACGGAAAGCAAAAGAGGAATTTGAACATATACACAGAGAAAAAGGACTTCCCGACCACATACCTACATATGAGTCTACTTTTGATGTTTCTTCTAAAACTAGCGTTGAATTAGATATAACAATAACCAAAAAAATTAATTGGCTTCCTCAGATAATGAAAGAAACAGGTCTTGCTAAAAGCACAAGTGAGGCTATAAGACTCATCAAGCAGGCTGGTGTAAAAATAAATGACACCACAGTTACTGATCCGGATATAAGGCTTCAACAGGGCGAGCATATTATCAGAGTAGGAAAGAGAAGATTCTACAAAGTTATAGTTAAATAGCAAATATACTTTTTCTGCAATAGACAGGACTTGATATCCCGGACACTTCAGACAATCTTTCTTTTTTTTCACTGCTGTATAGTAACTGAAAATTATTTGCATTGGCTGTCAATTCGAGTTACTCCACAGAAAAAGAACTAAAATTGCTCTCAAAAAGTGTGTTTTTCAAACACAAAAAAACCTCTTGACAATTTATTTTATTGGGACTAATGTAAAACCAAATAGCAGCCTAAATCCATTCAAAGAATGGATGCGGGGGACCCAGAATATGGGGCGTATTTCCCGGGATCACCGGGGATAAGGCACTTCCAAGCCCGAGCCCGACAGCTAACCTCGCAGGCATTTGGAAGGGCAATGGACAGAGATTTAAACCGCTGTATTGCCGGCGGTTTTTTTTATTACTCCTCCTTTGCCCTCAAGGGAGGGAGTATGTTGAACAGGGAATCTCCTGTTAAAGGGATTATCAAATCCCTGGGTCTCGTGTTTGGTGATATCGGCACAAGCCCCATATACACTATAACAGTCGTCTTTCTTCTGACAAAACCCACCGAAGCCAATGTCATAGGTGTCCTTTCCCTTATTGCATGGACACTGACAATCCTTGTAACAGTTGAATACGCCTGGCTTGCAATGAGTCTCGGTAAAAAGGGTGAAGGAGGCACAATCGTTCTCAGGGAAATACTTGCACCTATGCTTAAAAAAGGGAGACAGGTGTCTTTTGTTACCCTTCTCTCTTTCATCGGGATATCTCTTCTCATAGGAGACGGAGTCATTACACCGGCAATAAGCATATTGAGTGCTGTTGAAGGTGCTCTTCTGATTCCAGGATTAGAAAAAATGAGTCAGGAGGCTTTAATTATCATTGCGGGTATAATTGCCATATTATTGTTTACCTTTCAAAGAAAAGGAACCGAAAAGGTTGCATGGACATTCGGACCTGTAATGATAATATGGTTCCTGTCACTTTCCGTCTCAGGGTTGATCTCAATATTACACGCCCCTTATGTAATAAAGGCAATAAACCCATACTATGCGGCTAAATTTCTTCTGGATAACGGCATCTCAGGGTTTTTTATTCTCTCCGAGGTTTTTCTATGTGCAACAGGCGGAGAAGCTTTATATGCTGACATGGGACATCTGGGAAGGAAACCCATGGTCAGGGCATGGTATTTTGTATTCTTCGCACTTTTAATCAACTATTTCGGACAGGGTGCATTTCTTATAGAACATCCGCACGCAAAGAGCACTCTCTTTGAGATGATATTTCATCAGGCACCTTTACTGTATACCCCTTTTCTTGCACTTAGTATCTTAGCAACTGTCATCGCTTCCCAGGCAATGATAAGCGGCATGTTTTCCATTGTCTATCAGAGTATTACTACTCACATTATGCCCATGTTCAAGATTGAATTCACTTCTACCGAACTAAGATCACAGATATACATAGGGCTTGTGAACTGGTTTTTACTTATCGCTGTTTTAATTGTCATGTATGAATTCAGGGAATCTCACAGGCTTGCCGGTGCATATGGTCTCGCTGTCACAGGCACCATGACTCTTACAGGAATAATGATGACCTGGATATTTTATATGAGGGGCAAGAATTCCCTTGCCTTTATTTCATTACTTATAACTTTTGTGGATGTTGTATATCTCCTCTCAAACAGCTATAAGATACCTCATGGCGGTTACTGGTCAATCGTTATAGGAACCATACCTCTCCTGGTGATCATGATATATACAAGAGGGCAGAAAAGACTTTATAAAAAACTAAAGGCAATACCTCTGGAAGAATTTATGGAAAGGTATAACCTTGCATATCGAACAAAGAACAAGCTCAAAGGGACAGCCCTCTTCTTTCTTAAGGATCCGAAGGAGATCCCGCCTTTTATGGTCCGGAGCATGTTTATAAATGGCATCCTCTATGAAGACAACATGCTTGTGACAATCATAAAACGTGATGATCCATTCGGGGTAACAGGGTTTTTCAGAGAAGACATGGGTAATGGGTTAAGAATTTTTGAAATTCAGGCCGGTTATATGGAACTGCCTGACGTCGAAGAAGTACTTAAGGAGGCTGGAATAGATGAAAATACCATTTTCTATGGTCTTGAGGATATTGTCACTGGGAACATAATCTGGAAAATATTCTCTATTATCAAGCGGTTGAATCCCACGTTCGTCCAGTTTTATAAACTCCCCTCTCATAAACTGCATGGGGTTATGACAAGGGTTGAAATATAAAATTAAAACTAACGGTTTTATTGGAGGTACATCATGAAACATTTTATGTGCAATAAAAAACTGTTTATGTTTCACATTCACAAAATGTTTATATTTCTAAAAATATTTATAGTAATGATTGCAGGAGTCCTGCTGATCATTTCACTGGCACTGGCATCTCAAATTGATTTAATTAGTCCCGATTTGGAGTTTCTGAATAACTCACTGGCAATCAAGACAGAAACAGGAATTTCGAATCTGTCAATAAGACTGTCAGAGTTTTTAATGGGAATACAAACCGATAAAACATGGGAGAGAAGAAGTAATGCCCTATGGATTCTAAAAACAAGTTTTAAAGACCCTGTTATTGATGAATACAGGACCTACTCAATGGAATTTGAGCGAATGGATAGTCTGATCATATTAACTAAAGTCTCTTTTGATAACCATATTTTTTCCAGGGCAGAAACAGAAAGTTTTGCAAAGCAAATAATACAAAACTTTGGCAAACATATTAGCCCTAAGTAGTACGGGGTCATTTTTGAGAAACAGATTATATTTTAAATAATTATTTTAAAAGACCTGGGGCTGAGAGGTATAGTTTTTTTACAATTCTACAGGTGCTTCTTTGCAAGCTCAACGAGGCCGTAGATTTTCAGATCTACATAATTACCCTCTGATCTAAGTGCAGATAATTTTGAAGCAAGATCTTTTATCGGAACCTTCAGAACCTCTATATCTTCTGTTTCATCCCTCTTTCCAATTCCTATAAACTCAAGCCCCCTTGCAAGAAAGACAGTCATTATTTCTGCCGATGCACCCGATGACATAGGCCCTTCCTCAAGGAAAAGCATCTCTCTTGCAGCATAGCCCGCCTCTTCCAGGAGTTCCCTTTCTGCTGCTTCCTTAAGCGTATCCTTTTTATCGTTCAGACCTGCTGGAAATTCGATAACATATCCGTTCACAGGGGGTCTGAACTGTCTTATTAAAAGAACTTCATTTTTGTCTGTTACAGGCACTATCGCTACCACCCCTT
>MHEF01000168.1:38727-40416 GCA_001805125.1 Nitrospirae bacterium RBG_13_39_12 | reverse complement strand
CTCTCAAATGATTCCCATTCTCTGATCACACCTGATGAATCCATATATTCAATACGCATAAACTTAAGAAACTTACCTTCACACAGTGTCTTTTTGTCTATTATTCTTACCATGTCTCTTTTCATGGTCAGCCTCCTGTCATAAGCTTCTCATATATATATATTGAGACTGATCTGGAAGCCTTAATAAATGAATCCTTTACAATTCCCTTTGACAAAGAGGAATCATAACACGGAAGGTTGTTGAATCACTGTCCGTGGTAACTTCAAGGTTACCCTGCATGCCATGTATAAATCTGTAGATAATATTAAGACCCCGTCCTTTAACATCACCTTTTCTGATCTGTTCAATATTGTCTTCCGGTATTTTACCTGTATTGCAGATTTCAAGACATGCCATCTTTTCACATTGATAACTCTTTACCGACAATTTACCCCCATCTTCAGGTATTGCCTTCGTAGCATTGTCAAGTAGGTTGTCAAGAACCCTTTCTAATGCAAACGGATAGCAGCAAACTAACAACCCCGGTTGCAACTCATCCTGGACAAGCTTAATATTTGACCTCTTTTGTTCTATTATAGCCTCTTCATTTATTCTGAACCGTCTTTTAATAACCTCTGTAAGATCAATAATCCGCTCGCGTCCTTCGATATTCGGATAGATAACCAGTTCCTGCATTCTGATAGTTTCATTGAAAATAATATCGAGATATTCAGCTATCCTGTCTTTTATTTCATCAATATTTTTTGATTCGATAAGTTTCTTTGCTCTCCTGGCAAAGCCTGCGATTGCAATACCTGGATTCTTAAAGTCGTGCAAGACATCATCGAGTTTCTCAATCCTGAGTGCTTTCATGATTTCTTTCCCAAGAAAGCTCAGCAGTTCAACCTCCTGTTCTGTAAAATATTGTCGGCGGTCTGTGGCATAAAAAACCAGAAAATAGTTGAAGTCCTTTTTTGCCCTGAGAGGTATTAATAATACCGAATTAATATTGTTATAAGACGAATATCTCTTTAACTCTTTGCTTGACAAACGGCTATTTTGCGGACTTTTAATAAGTATATAGGAAGAATTGATTCTCTCATATTCATAATCACCTGGGTGTTCTGTGTCATTGATCAATACATCAAAATATGCATGATCTTTTATTGCAAATGTATTTTTTGTCTCATGTTTTTCCTGTCCCACAGGATACTCAAGTTCAATCTGAACAAAGCTTTTGTCAGGTGAAATCGAAAATAACGAACATCTCTGAATGTTTATTATATCTGCTAATTCCGGGATCATCATCCTGAATACATCCTTAATCTTTATTCCTTCACGATGGCTGAGTTTCACAAATATCTTTTCGACAATCTTTTCCTTCTTGATATTAAGTTTCTGCAGGTCCAGAATACGTTTTTTCGCAAGGACATAGCTAACCCTCCGGGCAAGTAACTCAGCATTTGTAATTTCAAGAGGATTAAATTCCCTGTTTATATCCCTGTAATAAATCTGGATTGTTCCATGAATATCCGGCTCATTTTTAAGAAACCCCGGGATATTTACCGGCACCGCCATTAAAGAGTTGAACCCGTATTCTTCGACTATATCCTTATTAACGTAATCAGGTTCTGCCATGATATTCGGCACGAGATAACTTTTCCCGCTCTTTATGACCTTCCCTGCCACTGATTTTTCAACAGGAAT
>MHEF01000168.1:37652-38695 GCA_001805125.1 Nitrospirae bacterium RBG_13_39_12 | reverse complement strand
GTGAGCCAAACGCAACAAGTCTATCCGTCTCCGGATCGAAAATACGGATAGAAGCTGCTTCTGCATGAAGAAACTTGACAATTTTTCTTGCAGCAGCCTCCAGTATTTCCTTCCAGTCAAGGGCTGGATCTATTCCGATTATATCTTCTACCATCCTGACTACTTCGTCTACATGCATGGGAATACACCTTTTTTCCAGGTACTCTGCGAGTTGGCGGATATCTTGCTCGGACAAGCTATATTTAGCAAGAGTTTCACTTGACTGGAGGCATTTCACCATCTTCTCATACATAGCATTATTGTCCTTTTTAAAACTCAGGGGATATGGTTAACATAATATCAAATAAACAGGTCTTCTTCAAGATGTTCAGACTAAGCTTAACTTTTTTATTCTTTGAAGCAATAAGGAACAAAATAAAAAAGGACAGAAATTTTACGCAGCTTTTGACTCTTTTTCTGCTGCAGCAGAGAAAACCTCAGATGCATTGAATGTTCCGTCTATCGCTTGTACAGGGCACTTTGCCGTACAGATACCGCAACCGATACATTTTGCCTGGTCAATAACGTGCTTTTTCTTTTTCTCACCTGAGGGTGCATTTACGGGACAGACCTTTGTGCAGATCTCACAGCCTATACAATTATCAAGAACGAATGCCTTTGACCTTTTAGGTATTAAATCTACGATAGTATTTGTTGGACATTTTGAGACACACAGACCGCATACTTTACATTTATCAAGGTCTATTTTCGATAAGTTATTTTCAATAGATGGCGCATCGAAAGGACAGACTTTAACACATGTTCCGCACGCGATGCAGCCGACCTGACAGTTTTTCCTGGTGTCTGACCCTTTATCTTTTGAATGGCATTCAATAATAACCTGCTTCGCAGCTGGAAGGACTTCTATAACCTTTGTAGGGCAGGCAGCTTCGCATTTCCTGCAGCCCGTGCATTTGGAAATGTCTACATAAGGAAGATGGTCATCTGTCATGGTTATTGCATCAAACGGGCAAACTCTTGAGCACGTACCATAACCTAAACAT
>MHEF01000168.1:33901-37562 GCA_001805125.1 Nitrospirae bacterium RBG_13_39_12 | reverse complement strand
CCCTTACCTTTTCTACCCTCGGATCGATCCTGACAGAAAATTTCTTAGCTGCAAAAGCAAGTCCGAAACCGAATATAATACCAATACCAGCGAGGAAGATTAACGTGAATTTCATTAAAGGTAATAAATCAACATGCTCTTTTGCTTCAACCCCTCCACCAACACCTGCCATCGGTATCAGGAAGTTAAACACGTCAGTTAGATGAAGCAACCCAATAATGTCAGTTATTATTTTTTGAATTTCGTACATTTTTTGCTAATATCTTTTTCCACGATTACAAATTTAAACATTTAACAAGCTTTTGTTCTGCTCCCTTATCACGTCATTCTTCCAATTTCTAAAACACTACAACTTTATTAATCCTGAAAACCCGGCAAATGCAATAGCAATCAACCCGGTAACAATAAATGCAATGGGCAGCCCCTTGAAAGGTGCAGGGACATCAGCAAGTTCAAGCTTTTCACGGATGCTTGCCATTATTACCAAAGCCAGCGAAAACCCAAGTCCTGAACCAAAAGCAAAAGCAAGGCTCTCAATAAAACTGTAATGTTCTCCTGCATTAATCAATGGGACTGCGAGTATAATGCAATTAGTTGATATTAGAGCAAGATAGATGCCCAGTTTATAAAAAAGAGCTGGTGAAATCTTTCTCATAATTGTGTCAGATGCCTGAACAAAACCAGCTACGATACCGATGAAAATAATAATCTTCAGGAATGTGAGACCAAGCGGTATCATTACATAGGTAAAAACAAGCCAGCTCAGGGCTGCACTTATAATCATGACAGCAGTAAAAGTAATACTCATACCAACAGCGGTCTCCATCTTTTTGGAGACACCGAAAAAAATGCACAGTCCCAGGAATCTTGTAAATACAAAATTATTTATAAGCGACGCTGCGATAATCAACTCAAAAACTTTTGCGAATTCCATAATTTCTCAGTCCTTATAAAACGTGCAGTACAGATTTTTTGATTGGCTTTGTCCAGATATTAATCGGAACACCTCAAAGTTACCATTACGATGCATATCGCGATTGGGAACGAGTCTGTCTGAGGTAAAGAGCAATAATGTTCTGTACTGCCAGCGCTTAGCGAGTTTTATTTTCATATCTCACACTAATCCAGTTAAAAAATCCCATTAATATCCCTACGGCCAAAAATCCACCTGCCGGCAGAATCATTATAAGAAGGGGCTTGGCATGGATAATTGGATAACCCCACAATGATCCCTTGCCCAGCAGCTCTCTGAAAAAGCTTATTACAACAAGAGCGAATAAAAACCCAAGACCCATGCCTATTCCATCGAACATGGAAGGTGCAATTTTATTTTTACTCGCAAACATCTCAGCCCTTGCAAGGATTGATGCAAAGGCAACGATCAACTGTATATACAGTCCCATCTCCTTATAAACTTCCCTTGCAAATGCAGCCATTGTCATATCTGTAACAGTTACCCAGCCCGAAATTATAAGCATGAATACAGGCAGACGTATCCGCGGGTGGATAAATTTGCGCATTATTGAAACAGTAATATTCACCATTACCTGGACAAAAAGAACAGCTACTCCCATTAAAAAACCGTTCTCTAATTTATTTGTTACTGCTATAGAAGGACACAGGCTTAGTGCAAGTTTAAAAATGGTGTTTTCTTTAAATATTCCATTTTTTACCAGATCAAGGTAATTAACTTTGTCTGTCATGCTCTGCTCCTTCCTCTTTTATCGTCTTTATAAGAAATTCCACCCCGTTTTTAACCGCATCTTCAGTAACAGCCCTGCTTGAAATGGTCGCTCCGGATATTGCCTGTACATATTCTGTTGTATCCGACTTTAACACTTCTAAATGTTCTAAATCCTTTTCTTCAAACTGTTTTTTAAAACTGTCCGTTTCAATCTCGTCTCCCAAACCGGGTGTTTCTGCATGTTTCAAAATATTTATCCTTTGAACCTTAAAGTCTTTATCCACGGCAATTAATGTATCTATATAGCTTGAATATCCCTTGCCAAAGGACTGAATGATGTAGCCGATGATAGAATCTCCTTTTTTTGCAATAAAGTATTCTGCATGTTTTTCGTGTATCGACCAGTCGCCTATTTTCTCGATTTTATCTGCTTCAGGCATGAGTTTTTTTAATGCCTGCTCTTTTTCAAGTACAGCGTTCCTGTACATTATGGGCGATGTCCAGGCATAAACCGTAGCAAGAATCACCCCGCCTATAACATATATAACAACCAGGTTAAAAGTTATTTTAAAAATGTCCTTGCCTGTCACTTTTTTATGTCCTTTATTTTATTTCCCTAAACATTACAAAAATCGTATGTGAATCATAACTAAACCTTGTCGCTTTGCATGGGTTTTTTGATTCGCTCTTTATGTAACGTTAAGATTTCCTCTTAGTCCCGAAGACCTTTGTCTTAAAACCCCTGTCAATAAGGGGCGCAAAACAGTTCATTATAAGTATGGCGAACATAACTCCTTCAGGGTATCCCCCTTTGAGCCTTATAAGCATGGTCAGAAAACCGCATCCGGCACCGAAGATTATCTGTCCTTTTTTAACCGTTGGGCACGTAACATAATCTGTAGCCATAAAAAAAGCACCGAGTACCATACCGCCGCTCATAAGGTGAAGGAGAGGGTCTCCTGCAAACAGGGCGCCTTTTGCACCGAACACCCATGCAATCAAAGCTGCTGTTCCAAGAAACGACACAGGAATGTGCCATGAGATACATCCTCTGTAAAATAGAAAAGCAGCACCAGCCAGCAGAGCTATCACTGATGTCTCACCGATAGAACCTGCTCTGTATCCTACAAGTAATTGAGCATAAAGATTAATTTTATCTCCGAAAATCTCAATCAATTTCGTCGTCCCTTCTCCCTTCAGGATACCAAGCGGTGTGGCAGTAGAAACAGCATCCATTTTTACAAAGGCTGCTACGGGTTCATTCCAGATAGTCATTACTCTTGGGAAAGAAACCAGCAGGAAAGCTCTTCCGATTAATGCGGGATTAAAAATGTTGTAACCAAGTCCCCCGAACAGTTGTTTGGTAATAATCATGGCAACAAAAGAACCCACGATTGGGAGATAAAATGGTACAGAAGGCGGTAAGTTCATGCCGAGCAGCAGCCCTGTGAGAAATGCGCTGCCGTCATTAACTGTGATCTTTTTCTTCAGAGATTTCTGAAATACGTACTCGGAAAGAATAGCGCTTATTATACAGAGCGCAATATTAAAAACCGCAGGCGGTCCGAAGAAATAAGCAGCCATTACTACAGCAGGGAAAAGCGAAGCAGAAACACTCCACATAATCCTGCTGGTTGTTTCCTCATCCCTTATATGAGGACTTACAGATACTATAAGGGGCTTTTTTGCTGTCTCCAACCTTCCTCCAGATAACTAAATTCACAAAATTTTAAATGCATCAGGATTTCATGCATCGAATCTGGTATTCCTGCATTTCATTATGGTTTTACCATCGATTTTGCAAGTCTTATAAGATGAACAATTGGTCTTTTTGATGGGCATACGAATGCACAAGATCCACATTCAAAACAGTCGAACAGGTTATATTCTTTTGCACCTTCATAAAAGCCCTTCTCCGAATAAATACTCAGCATTGACGGCATAAGTCCCATAGGGCATATGTCAATACATCTTCCG
>MHEF01000168.1:31886-33887 GCA_001805125.1 Nitrospirae bacterium RBG_13_39_12 | reverse complement strand
CCGGAAGTCTTCAGTATGGACTATTTCCCTATCTGTCATTACGACTATGCCGGATGTACCTTTAGTTACAGGAACATCCAGAGATGGAATGGCAAATCCCATCATAGGGCCTCCAGCTATAACCTTTAAACTTTCGTCTTTGAGTCCACCACATTCATCAATAAGATGAGATACTAATGTTCCGATTTTGACTAACAGGTTCCCGGGCTCGTTGATACCCTCTCCTGTAACAGTAACGACTCTCTCTATTAACGGCTTCCCATATCTTACTGCCTCATAAATAGCAAATGCTGTACTTACATTCTGAACAACAACCTTCACATCCATAGGGAGTCCTCTCGGTGGGACCTCTCTTCCTGTAATCACTCTTATGAGCATCTTCTCTGCACCTTCAGGATACTTTGTCCTTAATGAAAGGACTTTAAGATTATTCTGTCCTTCAACGGATTCCTTCATAGTTCTTACTGCAATAGGTTTATTGTCCTCTATTCCAATAAACCCTCTATTTACACCTAATATCTTCATTAATATCTTAAGCCCTTCGATTATTTCCCTGGGTTTTTCAAGCATAAGTCTGTAATCGCCGGTTAAATAAGGCTCACACTCAGAACCGTTTAATATTATGGCGTTAATAGGCTTTTCCTTTGGAGGTGAGAGTTTTACAACTGTAGGGAACGCCGCTCCTCCCATTCCTACAATACCTGCATCCTTTATCTTCTCCTTGAGTTGTTCAGCAGAAAGGTCCATATAGTCAGGGGTGTCTTTGAGTCTGGTCCACTCATCTTTACCATCATTTTCCAGTACAACTGACGTAACAACCCGTCCCATTGCGTTTGGGAACTCTCCGATAGCGATAACCTTTCCGGATACTGATGAATGTATCGACGCTGATACAAAACCACCAGCTTCTCCTATCATGTCACCTTTTTTTACTTCATGGCCAATTGTTACTACAGCTTTACATGGCGCTCCTGTATGCTGGCTTAAAGGAATAACAACTATCTTAGGGAGCTTTGATTCTACAATCGGTTTGTCTGCTGACAGTTCTTTTTTATCAGGCGGATGTATTCCGCCCTTAAAAGTTATGGGACTCATTAAATTACATTCCTGTCTATTCGATACATTTTTGTCATAAACATATAAAAATATGCAAAAGTTTCAATAAATAACACGTGATTCATATTTAAGTCAAGTTTCACCAGAGCTTTCACCAGAGCTTTTGTCCCATCCTGCTTCTTTCACATTCCTCATTACCACATCTTTCAATGCACCCATGAATACAGGATGGATATTCAGAGAATCAACTCTCTTAAGTGTTATGCCGAGTTTCTCAGCCAAATTTTTATAAAGTATATCTATCTCATAGAGTGTTTCAATATGGTCTGAAACAAAACTTATGGGGACTATAAGAACGTTCTTTATCCCTTTTGCAGCGAGTTCTTCAAGTTTTTTCTCTGTGGACGGCTTAAGCCACTTGACAGGTCCGCTCTTAGACTGATAACTCAGATGCCACTCTAGTGAAATATTTTTTGTAATCTCTTCAATTGTGCCCATAATTTGATTTACATAAGGGTCGCCTTCATCAATAATTCTTTGGGGAAGACTGTGCGCACTGAATAGAATGTGAACATCCCAACTCACTTTCTCAAATCCCCCCTCGCCCCCTTTTTCCAAAAGGGGGATGGGGGGATTACCGGATAATTCCAGATTAAATGATTTTATTCCCATTTTTATAACGTCCACAAGTGCTTCTATATATAATGGATGGTTGAACCACGATGATGCAGAAAATATTTTTATCGGATAATCCGCTGCTACCTGCTTTATTTTCAAAATTGATGAGCCGGATGTTGTAATGGAATAATGTGGATAAAGACTCAAAGCGATTAACTTCCTTATGCCGTCCTCTAATATATCTGGGAAAACCTCCTCTATCAATGGGTGCCAGTAACGCATTCCGACATAGACCTTGAAAGTCTGTGAAGAATGCAATCGGTAAGA
>MHEF01000168.1:15607-31861 GCA_001805125.1 Nitrospirae bacterium RBG_13_39_12 | reverse complement strand
AACTTCTCAAGGGCTTTTGCCTGCGCGATTGTTATCTCTAAAATCGGAGACTTCCCGCCAATAAGGCTGTACATTTTTTCTGTCTTTTTAGAGCGAAGATTCGATATAAGGTATGCTAAGGGTTTCTGAAGGAATGAAGGACCGAGTTGAATAATCTGTCTGTCTGAAAACAGATTATTGAGAAAATGTTTCACTGCCTTAAGTGAATCAGGGCCACCGAGATTGAGGAGAATAACCCCTATTGTGTTTTTTTCAGTTTTATCACTCAAAATCAACCCTTATGGCTCTAATCATCTCCAACAATATTTTATTAATATATTTGCGTACAAAAAACATTCCAAATCAAAGTCCAGTACGCCATAATTAATTTTTTGGTTTTAATAATCTTTAATTGTCTCTGCTGTACTTATGCACTGCCTCAACCATTGCAATAACATTTTCAACAGATGTCTCAGGCAGGATGCCATGCCCCAGATTGAAGATGTGACCTTTTGCAACCTCACCCTTCCATAGTATGTCTTTAACCCTTTCTTCGATCTTTTCCTTCGGAAGAAAGAGCGCACTTGGGTCAAGGTTTCCCTGAACAACTATTTTTTTACCAAGTTTTTTTACTGCATCACCAATGTCAATCCTCCAATCAATTCCTATAACATCAGCTCCCGTTTTCTTGATATCCTTTAGAATCCCTGCACAGTTATTTGCAAAGTATATTATCGGAACCTTTTCTTTTTTTAACTCAGAAACAACTTTTTTTACATATGGAAGTATTAATTCTCTATAGTCAACCGGAGCAAGAATGCCAGCCCATGTATCAAAAATCTGGATTGCCTGGGCACCCGCTTTTATTTGGGCAGTTAAGTATGAGATGACAGTCAGTGTTAGTTTCTCCATAAGATAGTTAAATACACCGCTGTGCTGGAACATCATTTTTTTTGTATGTAGATAGTTTTTTGATGTTCCTCCCTCAATCATATATGTTGCAAGCGTAAACGGTGCTCCGGAGAACCCTATTAACGGTACCTTATTCTCAAGTTCCTTCCTTAAAAGCTTTATTGTTTCTATGATAAACGGCATATCCTCCTCTACATCCGGAATCATTAGTTTATCAACAGCAGACATATTTCTTATCGGCTCACTTAGCAAAGGGCCCTGTTTGTCCGAAAACACGAGACGCATGCCCATTGCCTCAACAGGGATGAGAATGTCTGAAAATAATATAGCCGCATCAACTCCAAGGATTTCAACAGGTTGAAGAGTAACCTCTGCAGCCAGCCGGGGATTCTTGCAAAGTGCCAGAAAATCAATATCGGCTCTCACCGCCTTATACTGAGGAAGGTATCTTCCCGCCTGGCGCATAAGCCACACAGGCGTATATTCAATCTCTTCACCACGGCACGCTTTAAGAAAAGTATCATTCATAACACTCTCCTTTTTTTACTTTTAAACTCTTTTCTCAGTTTCAAAGGAACATAACTGCAAAATGGCTCCTCTTTAAGATAATCACCATACACTGAATAAGCCCTCGCCCTGCAGCCACCGCACACATTCACATATTCGCATGAGCCGCATTTCCCCTTGTATTTCTTGAAATCACGAAGCTCTTTGAAAAGTTCTGACTTTTCCCATATATCCTTAAAAGACTGTTCCTTTATATTTCCTGCAGGTTTTGGGAAATAACTGCACGGAAGCACATTTCCATCCACATCGATAAGAGCTATGAGCTGTCCTGCAATGCAGCCCTTTGAACCACCTGTAGAAAATTTCAATGTCCTTCTTTCAAACTTGCCGCCTTCTTCTTTTGATTTCTGTAAAACTATTCTGTAATAATGCGGTGCGCATGTAGGCCTCACGAGCATATCCTTTTCCCCTTTTTCCATCTGGTAGTGCCATTCGAGTATCTCTTCATAATCTTCCTTTGAAATAAGTTCGCTCATAATTTCTTCGCCCCTTCCTGTGGGCACTATCATGAACATATACCATGCAGTTGCACCGAGTTCCTTTGCAAGTTCATATATCCTTGGAATCTCCTCCTGATTCCTTTTTATGAAAGAGGAGTTTATGATAAACTCGATACTGTATCTTCTGAAAAGCCTCGCAGCATTTATTGTCCCGGCAAACGCACCTTTCTGATTCCTGAAATTATCATGTACCTTTTCTTCAGAGCCATCGAGACTTAGTGAAACTATTTTAATACCTGAACCTTTTATTTTCTCGCATACCTCATCAGTCACAAGAGTTCCATTTGTTGCAAGGCACATTCTCAGTCCTTTTCCTGAGCCATATCCGGCAATCTCAAAGACATCCTTTCTCAAGAGAGGCTCTCCCCCTGTAAGGACAATTACAGGTTTGGCGTAACACGCGATATCGTCTATTATTCTGAACGCCTCTTCCAAGGGAAAATCAGGGTGATCCTTTACGTCCATTTCTGCTGAAGAACGGCAGTGTATGCACTTAAGATTGCATCTCCTTGTAATCTCCCACGCAATCCATTTTGGTACAAATTCCATTTATTATCCCTTTAATTTAACTCAAGCAATTCAAACAAAGCAGGCGGATAGCGAAAAAGCTATGTTCTGCCTGTTTACCGTAAGTTTGTGAATTAATTTCATCAAAAACCCGGTTGATCACACTTTTGCCTCTTCCAATTTACTGGCCCAGATCTGCTTTTCTATTGCCTGAAGAAGTGGCTTGAATGTTGATGGATCGATTGCTGAGATAGCAACCGCATCATACCGGAGAGCGAGATTCCATGCTTCCTCATTATTTATTCTGTCTATTTTATTAAAGACAAGTATCCTTGGTTTTTCATACAGATGAAGCTCCTGTAATACCTTCTCAACAGATTCAATATGCTGCTCAAAACGTGGATTGGAAGAATCAACAATATGCAATAATAAATCGGCATCCTCAAGTTCTTCAAGTGTTGCCCTGAATGCAGTCATAAGATCTTTCGGAAGGTCTCTTATGAAACCAACAGTATCAGTAATAATAACTTCTCTTTCTCGTGGAAACCTGAGTCGCCTGCTCGACGTGTCAAGTGTTGCAAACATCTTGTCCTCTACAAATACAGAACTCCTCGTAAGAAAATTCAGCAATGTTGACTTGCCGGCGTTTGTGTATCCTATAATCGAAACTATGGGGATTCTTTTTTCAACTCTCCTCTGTTTCCTCTGCTTTCTGGCTTCACTCAGGGATTTGAGTTCCTTTTCAAGAGAGGTTATTTTTTCCCTAACACGTCTTCTGTCTATTTCGAGCTTCATCTCTCCAGGGCCTCTCCCACCAATACCACCCATAAGACGGGACATCGCTGTCCCCTTGCCTGTTAATCTTGGCAGTCTGTATTTTAATTGCGCAAGTTCCACCTGAACTTTTCCGTCTCTGCTGTGAGCACGTCTTGCAAAAATATCCAGGATAAGCTGAGACCTGTCGATTACTTTAAGCTCTGCAAGCTCCCCTATTGCCTTAACCTGCGAAGGGTTCAGCTCCTGGTCAAAGATCAGAAGTGTTGCCCCTTTATTAAGGGCGTTAATAATCAGTTCCTTAATCTTACCCTCACCCATAAGATACCTCGGGTTTATTTCCTTCGGCCTCTGGATAGCTGTATCGAGTACCAATACCTCACTCGACTGGGCAAGATCCTTCAGCTCTTCAATAGAATCTTCCTGTTCATATCTCGGTCTTGTCGAAACACTTACCAGTATTGCCCTTTCTCTCCTGTCATCAGGACTATAAACCCTGTGCCTTTCCATTTCATCTTCAAGAGATGTTATAAAAGATGAGAAGTCAAATTCGAAATTATGAAAGTTTTTTGAACTAATAATCTCAAAAGGTTTCCCTGACCCTTCTGGCATAAGATGGGCCAAATAGATACTCCCGGGCAGCCCTTTCCTTACTCCTATTGCAGCAATAAGGTCAAGTCTGAGAAGAGCAAGGTCTGTAATGTCATCCTGATTAAGAGTTTCATCGTTCAGGTGAGTGTGAATAAGCCTTACCCCCCTTAATGCTTTTCTTCCCAGGGGATAATTCTCAAGTCCGGGAATAAACAGTCCCTTTGCATCGCCAACAATAACATGTGTAACAGTGCCTTGTCTGTTGATAAGTATGCCGATCTGGCGGTTTATTTCAGAAGAGAGTTCTGTAAGATAGCGTGCTAGTTCGGGGTTAATTAATTCACGGTGCATCTTCCTCCGGTAAATTCTCTCAATCGAGTTGATGTAACTGGACTTAAGCCCCGACAGATTTCCGTAAAGTGCTGGTATTTAAATCCTCCAATCTTCGTTTATGTTATATTCTATCATAATATCAGCTAATTATTAGAATTGAATTTATTCGATATTACTCAACAGGGAGGACCAGATGAAAATTATTTCACAGCATAAAATCGATGGAAAGAATCTTCGTCTTGTTCAGGGAGATATCACAAGCAGAGAAGTGGATGCAATTGTAAATGCAGCCAATTCTCTGCTCCAGCACGGTGGCGGAGTTGCAGGCGCAATTGTAAGGAAGGGCGGGCAGGTCATACAGGATGAGAGTGACAAAATCGGGTTCACACCTGTTGGCACCGCAGTTATCACAGGTGCAGGTAAGCTTCCTGCAAAATTCGTCATCCACGCAGTCGGTCCAAGGATGGGCGAAGGAGATGAAGATAACAAATTAAAAAATGCTGTACTTAACAGTTTAATGCTCGCATCAGGAAAAGGATTAAAGAGCATATCTATGCCTGCCATAAGTTCCGGTATCTTTGGATTCCCCAAGGACAGATGTGCAGCCATACTTATAAGTGAGTCATTGAATTATATGAAGGAAACCCCGAAGAGCAGCCTTGAATTGATTGAATTCTGTGTCTACGATGACCTTACCTTAGGATACTTTAAGAAGGAGTTTGACAGGATCAGTCAGGCTATTTAGCTTGTCCCTGCTAAATGTGGTCTGTAATTTAATAACTGCATTATCTTTTCCTGCACCTCTTCGGGCGTCATGATAGCTCCGCCAGGTCTTCCGTAAAATAATACTTCAGATCTGCCATTAACTGCCAACTTAACGTCTTCCACCATCTGTCCGGCGTTCATTTCTACAGTAATAAACCGTCTTTTTTTACCGGAAAGCATAAAAATTTCTTTTTCAGGAAACGGGAATAGTGTTATTGGCCTGAAAAGGCCGACTTTGAATCCTTCGCGTCTGAGTCTATTGACAGAAGAAAGGGCTACCCTCGCAGCAATTCCAAACGCAACTATCAAGACTTCCGAGTCTTCAATATAGTAACCCTCATACCTCACTTCTTTATCTCTCATTTCTTTATATTTTTCCTGCAGAAGATTATTCCTCATTTCAAGTTCACCCTCTCCCATGTAAAGGGATTTTATTACCCGTGGTTCCCTGTCCTTGCAACCATCAAGCACCCAATCTTTTAAAGGGAGAACTGGTCTCGCATATGGCGTTGGATAAAAAGGTTCCATCATCTGTCCTGTAACCCCGTCACAGAGTATCATTACAGGATTTCTATATTCATCTGCCTTATCAAAAGCAAGCATTGTAAGGTCCCATATTTCCTGGAGGTTATAAGGTGCATATACGAGTAACTTATAGTCTCCGTGTCCCCCTCCCTTTACAGTCTGGAAATAATCTGCCTGACTCCCGGAAATATTACCCAAACCCGGCCCGCCTCTTTGCACGTTAGCTATGACAGCAGGGAGTTCTGCACCTGCAAGATATGATATCGTCTCCTGTTTAAGACTTATCCCTGGACTGCTCGATGAGGTCATAGCCCTCACTCCAGCAGCAGATGCGCCGTAGACCATATTTATTGCAGCAAGTTCGCTTTCAGCCTGGATAAATACGCCGTCAACCTCCGGCATGCGCCAGGACATATACTCGGGTATCTCATTTTGGGGAGTTATTGGATATCCGGCATAGAAACGACAATCTGCCTGTACTGCAGCCTCGGCAATCGCTTCGTTGCCTCTCATAAGAATCTTTTTATTCACGTCAAAAATTATAACATAAAAAAACTATTCAGTTAAATGGTCAATATATCAGCGAATTGACTCACATAAAATGTTACCGTAGATAGGCCCAAGAAGGTATCGTTGACTCATAATGCATGTTACCGAAAAAACATGCATAGAAAGGGACTGCATTATGAGCTCACGATCAAAAAGGGAATATCTTGAGGCAACAGGTGATTTAGTATTTACAATCTTGTTTATTAGCAGAATCTACAGAATTATAGCAATGTTAAAAATTCAGGACTGCAGGAATAAGTGAAATTTTTATTTTTTCTGAACCAGGCAAAACATATTTGACAAAACTTTAACCCTTCTTTTATGATTTTCTTTAATCATCCGGAGGTTCTATGTATTTTCAGGAATTGATTTTAAAGCTCCAGCAGTTCTGGTCATTAAAAGGCTGCATCCTTCTTCAGCCATATGATATTGAGGTAGGCGCCGGGACATTCCACCCTGCCACATTTTTCAGAGTGTTAGGGCCAGAGCCATGGAAAACAGCCTATGTCGAACCGTCGAGAAGACCAACCGACGGCAGGTACGGAGAAAACCCAAACAGGCTTCAGCACTACTATCAGTATCAGGTCATCCTCAAGCCGTCTCCACCGGACAGTCAGGAGTTATACCTTGAAAGCCTATCTTACTTAGAAATAAATTTGATGAAACACGATATCAGATTCGTTGAAGACGACTGGGAATCACCCACCCTTGGTGCATGGGGTCTGGGCTGGGAAGTATGGCTCGACGGCATGGAAATCACGCAGTTTACCTATTTCCAGCAGGTTGGAGGTATAGACCTTAAACCCGTTTCTCTTGAATTAACATACGGGCTTGAAAGAATTGCTATGTACCTGCAGGGTGTAGACAATGTATATGATCTATACTGGTGTAAAGGAATTAAATATAAAGAAATACATCATGTTGATGAAGTAGAATTCTCAAAGTATAATTTTGACCATGCAGATACCGAACTCCTTTCAAGGCAGTTCGAAGCATACGAACAAGAATCGGTCAGACTCAATAAAATCGGTCTTACACTCCCATCCTACGAGTTTTGTTTAAAATGCTCACACACCTTTAACCTGCTTGACGCAAGAGGCGCACTCTCTGTCACGGAAAGGACAGGATATATTGCCCGTGTGAGAAACCTTGCGAGACTATGTGCAAAGTCTTATTATAAACAGCGGGAAGAGATGGAATTCCCGCTTCTTAATAAAAGTTAGTCCGGAAGTTTTTTTTCTTTGATCTGAGAAGGTTATAATGCTTTAAAAAATCTCTAAATTTATTTTTCATTTTATCTTTGGAGAGATTAAAACCAAGAGGTCTAAAACATGACTAACAGCTCATCATTTTTGCTTGAAATAGGAACAGAAGATCTGCCTGCCAGATTCTTACCTGCTGCTATACAACAATTAAAAGAGAAAACAGAGTTAATACTGAAAGAAAATCACATAAAATTCTCTGAAATAAAAACATATGGGACACCCAGGAGACTGGCAGTAATTGCGGATGGATTACCACAGATGCAGGAAGACAGATCAAAAGAAGTCTTCGGACCTTCAAAAAATGCTGCTTTCGATAAGAACGGTAGCCCGACAAAAGCTGCAATAGGATTTGCAAATTCACAGGGAGTTAGTGTGAAAAGTCTTATCATAAAAAACAAAGACAGGGGAGAATATGTTGCTGCAGTTATAGAGGAGAAAGGTTTACATGTAAGAGAACTACTGCCTGAATTGTTTAAAAGAATTACGCTTTCACTACACTTTTCAAAATCAATGAGATGGGGAACAACCAATATAAAATTTATAAGACCAATCAGATGGCTGATGGCCATATTCGATAAAGAAACTATCACTTTTGAAATAGATGGAATAAAAAGCAATAACGTTACCAAAGGTCACAGATTCCTTTCACCTGCTGCTTTTCAGATAAAAGATATCCCGGGTTATAAAAGAATACTTTCGAACAACCATGTAGTCGTGGACCCCGAAGAAAGAAAATATATCATAGCTGAAAAGATGGAAAAACTGCTGACACCTGTTGGCGGAAAACCTGTTGAAGACAAAGAGCTTCTCGAGACAGTTGTAAATCTTGTGGAGTATCCTGTCCCTGTTCTTGGCACTTTTTCCGAGGAATACCTTGAACTTCCTAAAGAACTGCTTATAAATGTGATGAAAGGACATCAAAAATATTTTGCTGTCCAAAACGTAGAAGGATTACTCACCAATCAGTTTATTATTATTAGCAATACTGATGAAGAAAATTCTGATACAGTGAGAATCGGTGCAGAACGCGTTATCAAGGCGAGATTCGAGGACGCAAGGTTCTACTTTAAAGAGGATATCAAGAAACCTCTTTCTGAAAGAATAGATGAACTCAGGAAAGTAACATTCCAAGAAAACCTTGGAAGTCTTTATGAGAAAACAGAACGGATTGTCTTTATTTCAGAATTTCTCGCTGAAAGGCTATTGCCTTCAGCAAAGGATAATCTTATCCGTATTGCAAAGCTTGCAAAAACAGACCTTGTAACAGGGGTTGTCAGAGAGTTCCCTGAATTACAGGGAATCATGGGCAAATATTATGCCCTGCATGACAGGGAAGAAAGTGAAGTCGCTAATGCACTGGAAGAACAGTATCTGCCGGCACATTCAGGCGGCAGGCTCCCAAAGACGGATTTTGGAGCGTTTTTAAGTATAGCGGATAAGATAGACAACATAGCATCTTTTTTCTCTATTGGTTTCATCCCTACAGGATCTGAAGACCCTTTTGCCCTCAGGAGACAGGCACTCGGGATCATAGCCATAATACTCGACAAAGGGTTCGGCCTTACTTTAAAAGAACTCGTAGACAAAGCATTAGAAAAACTTCCGGATGTAAAAAATATCGGAGAAGCAAGGAACAACATCCTGCAGTTTTTCGAAAACAGGCTTGAAACAGTATTTTCGGACCTTGGCTACAGTTCCGACCTGATAGACTCAATCATTTCTCTATCACTTGATTTACATTTGAACGACATAAAGGAAAGGCTTGATGCTTTAACCAGGTTTAAAGAAGAAAAGGGTTATAATAATTTTCTGTTAGCTATTAAACGTGTGAGCAATATTATTCCGAAAGCAGAAATCCCCTTATTAAACTCTGAATTATTGATAGAAGAACCTGAAAATAGGCTTAAAGAAAAACTTGATTCTCTCAAGCCTGATTTTGTTAGTTTTATAAAAAACACAAAATATTATGATGCAATTAATCTCCTCTCTTCACTTACAGACCCTGTTAATCATTTCTTTGATCAAGTCCTCGTGATGGATAAACGTGAAGAGATACGACAAAACAGATTCGCCCTGCTGAAAGAGATTTGGACTATGACCAGTCTGATTGCTGATTTTTCCAGACTAAAAGAGAATGGATAGTTATCAGTTCATTTATTCGGGTTTCTTATTTCAAATAAAAATTTTATAAATTGCAACTGCCTTTGACAAATCACAGTTTTTTGCTAAATCCAGTCCATAATACTAACCTACATTATTCATAATTTTTATCAGATGCACCGAGAAGAGAGTATCATCGCTCATTCTCGGTCATTCCGACCTGCGAGGCTTTTGCCTTACCCCTCTCATATCCCCCCTTGCCAAGGGGGGATGAAGGGGGGTCTGACTATCGGCAAAAGAATCCGCTCCAATACTCTCTTCCCGGTACGTGTTTCACATTTTGTAATTATCTGGCTTAATATACTACTCTTATTAAACACCTCTTTTGATTAAAATATATAAATGGAAAATGCAAAAAGATTCTCAGCTTTACATTATAGAGATTTCAGACTGTTCTGGTTCGGCCAGCTTATTTCTCTGTCAGGCACATGGATGCAGTCTGTTGCCCAGGGATGGCTTGTATACAGCCTGACAAAATCACCTTTTTATTTAGGTATGGTTGCAGCTGCCGGATCACTGCCCATACTTCTGTTTACCCTTGTTGGAGGTATAGCCGCAGACAGATTCAGGAAAAGAAACCTTCTTTTACTGACACAGGCATTATCAATCATACCAGCCTTTCTTCTCGGCATACTTACGGACATTAATATAATAGCCGTATGGCATGTTGCCCTGCTTGCTGCACTGCTCGGTACAGCCAATGCTTTCGATATACCTGCAAGGCAGTCCTTTCTTGCAGAACTTGTCGGGAAAAACAATCTTATGAATGCCATAGCCCTGAATTCTGCTGCATTCAATGGTGCCCGCATGATAGGGCCTGTTATAGCAGGGATGACAATCGCATATATAGGACTTCCCGCATGTTTTTATATCAATGCATTAAGTTATCTTGCAGTGATAATTGCTCTCTCAAAAATGAACATAGAAGGTGATATAAAAGTAAGCTCCAAGGGACTAATAAGAGATTTCACAGAAGGGATACAGTTTATAAAAAGCACACCTGATGTATACAGGATTATACTTTTAATAGGCGTATTCAGTCTGATAGGCATTCCATATATAACTTTTCTTCCTATTTTTGCGGTAGAAGTCTTAAAAGCAGGCCCCCAGGGGTTTGGATTTCTTGTGGGTGCTGCAGGCACAGGCGCCTTAACAGCAGCATTGTTCCTTGCTTTCAGAGGTAATATAAAAAATACAAACAGGTTTATGTCCATATCCGCTCTCTGTTTTGCGTTTTCACTCTTTGCTTTTTCAATATCAAATGTCTTCTATATATCCATTGCAGCCCTTATATTCATCGGATGGGGTATAGTAAGTTTTCTTGCAACTGCAAACAGTTTTATACAACTTTCTGTACCTGACAACCTGAGAGGACGGGCTATGAGCGTATATGCTCTTGTATTTTTAGGCACTGCTCCATTGGGAAATACTCTTATAGGCACTTTAGCTGATTTTGTCGGGACTATTAAAGCCGTCAATATTTCAGCTATAATCTGTATAATCGCATCGATTGTTTATTCGATTAAAAATATAAAGTCCAGAAAAACAGGGGTTACAAGTAATATATCGGGCTCCATAATATGAAAATACTCTCAATAGAAACATCGACTATGCTCGGGGGCATAGCTATTATTGACGATAAATCCGGCTTAATAGCTGAAGCAAGGCTAAATGTAAAATCAACACATTCAGAGAGACTGATGACAGAGATAGCCCACATCCTGAAACAGTCAGGGCTTGAGGTATCTGATATTGATGTCTTTGCAGTAGCTATAGGGCCAGGATCTTTTACCGGGCTTAGAATAGGTTTGAGCGCCGTTAAAGGTTTTTCATATGTATCCGGGAAACCCATAGTCGCAGTCCCTACGCTTGAGGCACTTGCCTGGCATTTTCCTTACTGCAGATACCCTGTTTGCACAATGCTCGATGCAAGAAAAAAAGAAGTGTATTCAGCATTGTTTAAATGGGAAAATGATGGTTTTATAAGACTAATCGAAGAAGTATCAATAAATGTGTCAATGCTATTGGAGGATAGAAAGTTTCTTTCAGATGAAAAGGTTGTCTTTACAGGTGAAGGGGTTCTTCTTTACAGAGATAAAATAAAAGAAGTGTTAAATGAAAAAGCCATATTTGCAACCGCTGATAAATTGGTACCTTCGCCTGCAAATGTAGCACGGATTGGGATGATAAAGGCAGAGAAGGGAGAGTTTTCCGAACCTGTCAGCCTGGTTCCATTGTACATAAGAAAATCAGAGGCCGAGATTAAAGGGGATGCATGAAATACTAATACGCCAAATGCGGGTCAATGATGTCACTGAAATCATGGAAATCGAGCGTATGATATTTTCCACTCCATGGTCTAAATCTGCTTTTTTAAACGAATTGCAGAAACTGCATTCCATAACAAAGGTTGCTTTATCCGGAGATAATATCATCGGCTATATATGTGCAAACTACATAATCGATGAGGGCCATATTCTGAACCTCGCAGTTCATCCCGGTTTTCGGAGACAGGGTATTGCAACAAAACTTGTAAAAGAAATCCTGGAGAATTTGAAAGAGATTAACTGCCGCTATTTATTTCTTGAGGTAAGGGCATCAAACCATGATGCAAGAAAGTTTTATGAAAACCTCGGGTTCAAGGCTGTAGGGTTCAGAAGAAATTATTATATATCTCCGGAAGAAGATGCAGCTCTGATGATGTTCGGACTATAATTTTTTCCATACTCCCTCAATCTCTACACCACATTTTGAGCATTTCCCATCTTTAATTTTGTTCTCGATAATGTTGAAACCATATCGCTTGATAATAAGTTCCTTGCAGTGCGGACAATATGTGTTCTCACCACCTTCACCAGGCACATTACCTTCATATATGTATTTAAGGCCTGTTTCAACCCCGATTTCCATTGCCCTGCGCAGGGTTTTCAAAGGTGTCCTTGGTTTATCAGTTAATTTATACGTTGGATAAAACTGGCTTACATGCCATGGTATTGACGGGTCAACTGATTTAATGAACTCCGCTATATCTTTCAAATCCTTTTCAGAGTCATTATAGTCCGGGATTATCAGTGTCGTTACCTCAACCCAAACACCAAGCTCCTTCATAAGCATTATTGTTTCTTTAACAGGGTCAACCTTTGCGCCACAAATCTTTCTGTAAAAGTCATTGTTCCCCTTGAGATCTATATTGTTCCCGTCAAGATAAGGCGCTATAACCTTTGTTGCCTCAGGGCTTGTATAACCATTGCTCACGAAGACATTCTTTATCCCCCTTTCATGTGCGAGCCTTGCACAGTCATAAGCAAATTCAAAAAATATAGTTGGTTCGGTATAGGTATAGGAAATGCTCTCGCAGCCATTACTTTCTGCTGCCCTTACTATATCTTCAGGTGTAGCATCCTGACCAATAATGTCGTCGTGCTCTTTTGGATACGCTGATATCTGATAATTCTGACAGTGTTCACACCTAAAATTGCATCCGACAGTTGCGATGGAAAATGATGTTGAACCAGGCAGAAAATGAAAAAGAGGCTTTTTCTCAATAGGGTCAACATTCATTGAAACAATCTTGCCGTAAACAAGGCTGTATAATGTACCGCCTGTATTCTTACGTACATGACAGATTCCTCTTTTTCCATCCTTTATAACGCAGTGATGAGCGCAAAGAAAACACTTCACTGTTTTCTTTTCAAGCTTATCGTAAAACATCGCCTCTTTCATAAGAAAATTATAGCAATTATAATAAAAAATATAAAACTCAAATTCAGTATTACTTAATATTTAAAAAGCATTTACCTAAAAACCCCTGTTAAAGTTTTTTAGTACTTCAGATTATCATCTGAAGTACTAAAAAACAAAATTTGCTAAATAAAGTATATTTATATATATTATTTATATTAATAATCGATAATCAGTTAGACATGGAAAATGAAAGATAAAGACAAGACAAAAAGACAACTGATAGATGAATTGGAAGATATTCGCAGGATACTTTCCGAACTGGAGAAATCAAGAACTGTAATTCAAAATACTGAAGAGAAGCTGCATGAAAAACTTATCGAATATGAAAAACTATCTGCCCTTGGCAGACTTACTGCAAATGTAGCACACGAAATAAGAAATCCCATTACCGTTATGGGTGGATTAGCAAAAAGACTGAAAAAGTGCACCTATCTCAAAACAAAAGAAAAAGAATATTCGGATCTGATTTTCCTGGAAGCTAAAAGGCTTGAAGAAATCCTGAGGGATGTACTGTTATTCTCCAACAAGCCTTTTTTCTTTAAGGAAGAAATTGATATTAATAAAATAATCGATGACTTACTGGAAGCCTATGAAGATACATTTAAAAAGCACCGGATAGGCGTAAATAAATATTTTGGTAACATCACTATGTTGTATATAGACAAAAAACAGGTCAATGCCGTGATGCACAATCTCATCCTGAATGCTGTTGACGCAATGCCGCACGGTGGAACGTTGATTATTTCCACAGATGAAGTTTCTTTAAGTGGGAAAAACTACGTGACTATAAAAGTAACAGACACAGGTGTGGGCATTCCTGAAGAAAATATCAGAATGATTTTTGAGCCTTTTTTCACTACGAAAATTACAAAAAAAGAAACAGGATTGGGCCTCCCTATTACCAAAAAAATCGTAGAAGGGCATGGAGGTTTTATTTCAGTTGAGAGCATTGCAGGAAAAGGTTCTTCCTTCAGTCTGCATTTTCCATACAGGGCAAGATAACAAAATTAAATTTCCAAAAGTTTTAGATTGATGCTTTTACATAGAAGTTTGCACTTCAATAATATTTTACTCATTCAGTCCCCCTTTTCTAAAGGGGGGATTACCAACAAGTATACCTTTTAAGGAAGATTTTACTTACTCACTTTCACGATGAACCAAAATTTATAAAATCCCCCTTCATCCCCTTTTTCCAAAGTGGGAGATTTCATAGTATTCCCCTCTTTGGTAAAGAGGGGTTAGGGGAGATTTTATTGAACATTAATTAATTTGTTTGTATTAATTTGACATTAAACACCCTATATGATAAGTTGATTTTATAATATAAAGGGGCTGATACATTGGCAAAAAATGTCCCCACATTAAAACAAAATAAGGCACTGCGCAAAAAGTCTGCAGGGAAAAGTAACCGAATTACCATCAAAGAGCAGACGTCCCGCTTTAGGTCGAAAACTACAAAACAACTGTAAAGTTTAAAAGGATGAGTAAGAATGAAAAAAGCAGATACATTAGAATTGAGAAAATTCGTAGCTCCTGAGATTGTGTTCGGAGAAGGGGCTTTAAAGAAAGCAGCGAATTATGCGCTGAACTTTGGAACGAAGAAAGTACTTCTTGTAACAGACCCCGAAGTTGCAAAAGCAGGGTGGTCGAAAAAAATAGAAAATGATCTGAATAAGCTAAGCATCCCTTACATCGTATTCAAGGATATCACCTCGAACCCCAAGGATCATGAAGTTATGTCTGGTGCAGAAGTGTATCGGAATGAAGGGTGTGATGTCATTATAGCAGTCGGCGGCGGCAGTCCTATGGATTGTGCCAAGGGAATAGGGGTTGTTAGCACAAACAATAAGCACATTCTTGAGTTTGAGGGAGTTAATAAAGTGTCTATCCCCGGACCCCCTCTCATCTGCATTCCGACAACTGCCGGCAAGTTCTTTAACGCTCGCGGGCAAGAGAGCACACTGCAGAACTTGAAGAGAAGATAGCGGAGGTTGAGCGCATGAACAAACTCTTTGTCGGCAGGGAACTCAGGATGATAGAACTCAAGGAGAAGATAAAAGAACTGGAGAAACAGACAGTGACAAGCATCAAGTAGAAAAGTTTGGGGTCTGGATAATTTGACCCCTTAATAGACCTCATCATGTGTGCCGATGTCAAGGAGGTGAATGGTGTCATCAGAGAGTTTAAAGATTATGCGTAATTCATATGTAAGGGAGCAGGCATATTTGCCTCTTAAATCGCCTGTAAGCGCATGTGTGTGGAGAGTGGAATCAAATGGATCGGATGAAAGTTTTCCATATAAGTTCTTATATACTTCTCTCAAAACGGGATTTCTTTTTAAAAGTTTCTTTGCGCGTTTCAGAAAGGTCTTGTCAGGTTTGATCGTCATCATCTTCAGCGCTTTCAATAGCCAGCAGGAATTCTTCAGCAGAACTGCATGTCACAGTATCAGGATTTTGTTCAGCCTTCAGTACGCGATCAATAAGCGCCTTGCGTCTTTGCTCCCTGTCAATGATATAGCCTATAAAAGCTCTCACTTCTTGAATGCGTTTTTTGGGAAGCTTTTGAAGCATTTCTTCAATTTCATTTATTTCCGCTGTTTTCATAATAGAATGATAAACAAAGGGTTGCTTTATGTCAATGGGAGAAGAAAATAAAGGGATGAAAAAGCGCTCTAAAACACCAAAAACCAAAGAATCTTTACGGGAGGAAATTATCGGACTCGGAGACCGTTAGGTCAGAAAGAGCTATTATCCCCAGCT
Organism: Nitrospirae bacterium RBG_13_39_12; assembly: GCA_001805125.1. Lineage (GTDB taxonomy): Bacteria > Nitrospirota > Thermodesulfovibrionia > Thermodesulfovibrionales > SM23-35 > RBG-13-39-12. The sequence continues at coordinate 15,928 of MHEF01000168.1, read as the reverse complement.
TCAGGAGAAGATAAGACTTTTGCAGGAAGTGAAGGAAAGATATAATAGCTTGAAATCTGTAACTTGTAACTTTTTCTTAATAGACTTCGTCATGTGAGCCGATGTCGAGGAGGCGGATGGTTTTGGATGACAATTCAAAAATAATTCTTAGTTCATGTGTCAGCGAACATGCGAATAGTCCTTCCATGTCCCCTTTCAGTTTGTGCGTTTTGAGCGAAGGAGTGAAAGGGTCTTTCTTAAGCTCTATCAAAACTTTTTCTAACTGTGGTTCAAGAGAGGGATTTCTTTTTGTTAGTTTTGAGGATGTTTTTATAAATAGCT
>MHEF01000168.1:13504-15467 GCA_001805125.1 Nitrospirae bacterium RBG_13_39_12 | reverse complement strand
ATCGGACTCGGAGACCGTTCAATCAGCAAAAGCTATTATCCTCAGCTTCAGGAGCATTTAAAGCAGTTAGAAGAGTCAAAGAAGATGTTGGGAGAGAGCGAGGAGCTGTGGAAGTTTGCATTGGAAGGAGCAGGCGACGGTGTCTGGGACTGGAATGCACAAACGAATGAAGTATTCTTTTCAAAGCGCTGGAAAGAGATGCTTGGTTATGAAGAACATGAAATCAGAGACACCCTTGACGAGTGGGACAAAAGGGTTCACCCTGATGATAAAAAGATGGTTTATAAGGAGATAGAAAAACATTTCAGAGGTAAAACTGATGTATATGTGAGTGAACACAGAGTGTTATGCAAGGACGGGACATACAAATGGATATTAGACCGTGGCAAGGTAATAACTTGGACTGATGATGGAAAACCCTTGCGCGTCATCGGCACACATACTGACGTCACCGAACGCAAAATAGCCGAGGAAAGAATCATTCGCTTAACACGTTTCTACTCTGTCCTGAGCAAGATAAATGAGGCAATTGTTCGAATACATGAGCCAATAAAGTTATATGAGCAGGCATGTAAAATCGCTGTGGAAGACGGATTATTCCGCATGGTATGGATCGGCCTTGTTGATCCTGAGACCTCTTTTATAAAGCCTGTTGCGCATTACGGTTATGAAGAAGGATATCTTGATAATATAAGGATTTCGATTAACCCGGATATTCCGGAGGGCAGGGGACCTACAGGAAATGCAATGCGGGAAGGGAGATATTTTATCTGTAATGATATCAGGAATGATCCTCATATGTTGCCCTGGCGAGAAAGAGCGCTCAAACGCGGCTATCACTCTTCTGCGGCGTTTCCTTTAAGAACAGATTCACGAATAATTGGCGTCATCAGTTTTTATCTGAGCGAACCATTTTTCTTAAAAGAAGAAGAAGAAGTTAAACTGCTTAGTGCACTTGCAGATGACCTCTTTTTTGCCATTGAGGCTATGGAAAATGAAGAAAAGCGTAAGCAGGCAGAGGAGGCGCTGCGAGAGAACGAAGAGAAGTTGCGCCTGTTTGTGCATTATGCGCCATCTGCCATTGCCATGTTCGACCGCGACATGCGTTACGTCGCATACAGCCATCGCTGGCTCACCGATTACGACCTAAGCGAGCGTGATATTACAGGTCTCAGCCATTACGAGGTATTCCCAGAACTGCCTGAACGCTGGAAAGAGGTTCATCGCAGATGTCTTGCAGGAGCTGTAGAAAAGTGTGACGAGGACCCTTTCCCCCGCGCAGATGGCACTATTGACTGGGTCAAATGGGAGATACATCCGTGGCAAACAGCGAATGGGGAAATCGGGGGGATAATCATCTTTTCAGAAGTAATCACCGAGCGCAAGCGGGCGGAGGGGATTATACAGAAGGAGCGTGACTTCTCGACTTCTATCATCAACAGTTTACCCGGCGTCCTCTATCTTTATGACGAGAATCTGAAATTCCTTAGATGGAACATAAATTTCGAGCAGGTTACGGGTTATACGGGTGAAGAGATTTCCCGTATGAGCCCCCTTGACTTTTTTGCCGGCTCTGACAAGAAGTTAATTGCGGAAAGGATTCGGGAGGTATTCAGAAGAGGCATGTCGGATGCAGAAGCTGACTTTGTTTCCAAAGACGGCACACGCACACCCTACTACTTCACCGGCCTTACCACACAGATTGAAGGAAAACGATGTCTTGTTGGTGTTGGGATTGACATCACCGACCGCAAGCGAGCGGAGGAAGAGTTAAAAAAGTACCGAGAACACCTTGAAGAGTTGGTAAAAGAACGGACTGCTGAACTTAAACAGGCTAATATAAAACTTCAGGAGCTTGACCGTTTGAAATCCATGTTCATCGCCAGCATGAGCCACGAACTGAGGACGCCGTTGAATTCAGTGATAGGTTTTTCAAGCATACTGATGAAAGAATGGACAGGGA
>MHEF01000168.1:8876-13446 GCA_001805125.1 Nitrospirae bacterium RBG_13_39_12 | reverse complement strand
CCTTTCCCTTATCAACGATGTGATAGATGTCTCCAAGATAGAGGCAGGAAAGATTGATATTCATTATGATGATTTTGACTTGCATGACGTCATAACCGAAGCTGTGGAGTCTCTCACAAAGGAGATACAAGACAAAGGGCTTGTATTAAATGTTGAGACACTCCATCAGCAAATGCACACAGACAGAAGCAGACTGCTTCAATGCATTTTGAATCTCTTGAGTAATGCAGTGAAGTTTACGGAAATAGGATCAATTAAGATAGAAGTTAAGAAGATAAGAAGCTCAGAAGATGAGAAAACTTCTGCTGATTTTGTAGAAATTATCGTTGAGGATACAGGTATTGGCATAAAGGAAGAGGATATACCAAAACTCTTCCAGGCATTTGTCAGGCTTGAATCACCCCTTAAAACATTAGTGTTGGGAACAGGTTTGGGGCTATATCTGACAAAAAAGCTTGTTGCGGAAATTTTAAAAGGTGAAATAACAGTAACAAGCGAATATGATAAAGGGAGCAGATTTACAATGAAAATACCAACGAATGCATAATTCGGAGTGCGGAATAAAATAAAGAATGAAGGATAAAAAGGATTCCGAACATCCGTCTTACGTATTGACGGACGGAATGACAGGCAAATGCATAAGGATTTGACATGAAAAAGGTTCTTGTCATCGAGGATAACAGAGATAACCTGCTGCTGATAACTCTGGCATTGAAGCAGCATGGGTATGAAGTCATATCTGTTCAGTCAGGGGAAGAAGGAGTAGAGACAGCTCTCAAGGAAAGGCCCTTCTTCATCATTATGGATATTAATCTTCCGGGAATAGACGGCATTGAGGCCACAAAAAAGATACGTAATTCGGAGATAGGCAATACAATACCAGTTATAGCTATTACTTCCTACGCCATGCTTGGAGACAGGGAAAAGATAATAGAAGCCGGGTGCAACGGCTATTTTGAAAAACCCATAGACCCCCTTACTATTGTGGACAAGGTTCATAAAATCATAGGAGTAAATCAATGAAAGTATTAATAGTTGATGACAATGAAGACTCAAGGATAATACTTAAGAGAACACTGGAATCTATTGGCTACACTGTTGAAGAAGCTTCAAATGGTGTAGAGGCTCTAAAACTTGCAAAGGAATCAACACCTGACATGGTCATTTCTGACATCTTAATGCCTGAAAAAGACGGCTTCATGCTCTGCTATGAGATAAAGCATGATGAAGGTTTAAAGAAAATACCCTTTGTCTTTTATACAGCAACTTATAAAGATCAAAGGGATGAAAAGCTTGCCATTGCCCTTGGGGCATCACACTTTATAATTAAACCTGTTGAACCTGATGAATTTCTTAAGATTATCAAAGAAGTTTTACAAGAATATAAAGAGAAGAAATTGCCCGTGCCGGAGGAACAGCTAAAAGAGGATATAGAAATATACAGGATGTATGTTGATAGTCTTGTAAAAAAACTCGATAAAAATATAAAGGATTTAGAGCATGAACTCAAGGCTCATCATGAGATAGAAGAAGCGTTCAGAACAAGCGAAAAGAGACTTAGCGCTGTTATGGACCAGGCGCCAGATGCGTTTTTCATCCATAATACACAGGGTCAAGTAGTTGATGTCAATAAAAAGGCTTGCCAAAGCCTCGGCTACACAAGAGAGGAACTCCTTTCAAAGACTATCGCTGATATCGACCCTGAAGCAATTGGGAAGGGGAAAGACAAACTCTGGGGCAAGGTGATTGAGGGGGAAGCTGCTGTCTTCGAGAGCCATCATAAGCACAAGGATGGAGACGAATTTCCCGTTGAGATTACTTTGGGAGCGATTCATTTGGATCACGAAACATTGATTCTTGGTATCGCAAAGGACATCACCAAGCGCAAGTGGGCGGAAAAGTCGCTGCTGGAAAGTGAAAACAAGTACAGGACTCTCCTTGAGAATCTCCCGCAAAAGATATTTCTTAAGGATAATAATTCAGTTTATGTATCATGCAATGAAAATTACGCCCGGGATTTAAAAATCAATCCTGATGAGATAACCGGAAAGACAGATTACGATTTCTACTCAAAGGATTCTGCTGAGAAGTACAGGGCAGATGATAAAAGAATTATGGAATCCGGCACAGTTGAATATATAGAGGAAGAATATATACAAAACGGGAAACAATATTTTATACATACAGTTAAAACTCCGGTGCGTGATGAAAAAGGAAACGTCATTGGCATATTAGGTATTTTTTGGGACATTACTGAACGCAAGAAGATGGAAAAAGAAAATCAGAAACGGGTAAAGGAACTTGAGGATTTTTATAATATAGCAATCGGTAGAGAGGTTAAAATGAAGGAATTGAAAGAAGAAATTCAAAAACTAAAAAATGAACTTTCAAAGTATAAATAAAGATGCAAGTTACAAGTTGCATGTTGCAAGTTCAAAGATTCACTAATAAGATCATTAGTAAGAAGGAATTCCTGATGTTTTCTGTCATTGCGGCTTGTCCGCAATCCTTCTTTAAGAAAGATTCCCGACAAGCGGGAATGACAGATATTTGGAACTGCGGCAGAGACCGCAGGGTGTATTAATTATGAAAGTCCTTATAGTTGAAGACAATCCTGATGATAGAAATATTCTTAGATATAATCTTGAGAATCACGGCTGTGAAGTCATAGAGGCTCATGATGGACAGGAAGGTCTTGAGATGGCTTCACAGCACAAGCCTGACATTATTATCTCTGACGCCATGATGCCAAGAATGGATGGGTTCCAGTTTCTGAGAAGTATCAAGAAAGACGATGCACTTAAATCAATTCCTTTCATCTTTTATACCGCTACGTATGTTGGAAACAAAGAGACTGAGCTTGCCATCTCTCTTGGTGCAGAGGCTTTTATTATCAAGCCGAAAGAGCCTGAAGAGTTCTGGAATAAACTGAGCGGAATACTCGAAGAAATTCAAGCCAAAAAGAAAAAGTTTCCTACTGCGGAGCTAATTGAAGAAGAAGAGAAGTTTCTCAGAAAATACAGCGAGATTGTAGCTACTAAGCTTGAGGAGAAGGTTAAAGAGCTTGAGAAAGAGATCGCTGAGAACAAGAGGGCTGAGGAGAGCCTGAAGATGAGCGAGGAACATTATCGGGCGCTTTCTGAGGATCTCCAGAGAAGCAAAGAAGCCTTTTTAAATATGCTTGAGGATATCGGAATAGCATATAAAGATCTTCAAGATCTGTTTATGACTCTTGTGAGCACTATGGTTAGTGCCCTTGACGCAAAGAGTCCATGGACAAAGGGTCACTCTCTAAGGGTAGCAATGTATGCAGAGCAGATCGCAAACGAGATGTCTCTTAAAGAAGAAGAGATAAAGGATATCAGACTTGCGGGGATACTTCATGACATCGGGAAAATCGGGACATATGATTATCTCCTTGATAAACCTGCAAAACTTACAGATGAAGAATTTGAAATTGTAAAGAAACATCCTGCTAAAAGCGCAGAAATCCTTAAAGATATAAAACAATTAAAACAAATACTTCCCTTAATCAGGCATCATCATGAACGTATTGACGGCAGAGGATATCCTGACGGGATTAAGGGTGAAGATATACCATTTGGTGCGAAGATACTCCATGTTGCTGATTCTTTTGATGCAATGACAGCAGACAGACCATATCGCCCCTCACCTGGCAAAGAATATGCGATATCAGAATTCAAGCGGTGTAAAGGGACTCAATTTGACCCAGAGATTGTAGAAGTATTTTTAAGAATTCTTGATAAATCGAGTGGATAGAATTTTACCCATATTGTTACAAGAATATTTCTGTTTATAATCTAAATTCTTACCCCATTATTGAAAACTATTTTAGCCGTCATTGCGATCAAAGCAAAGCAATCTCGTCTTTAAACAAAATATACATGTTTCTCCCCCTTTGATATTTTATTCAACATTTTACAGATATGCTATTTAAATTTAAATCCATATCTACAGAATTCTCCTGGCCAGGTAAAAATTGATATAATAAGAACTGGAATTTGCTTTTCTGAGAAGGTTTCAAAGGAGGGATTATGTCCAAGGTATATTTTGCAAATGCAAGGGCAATGAAATGGAAATATGATGACAGCATGCCAGGTAAACTTGAACAGCTTCTTAAAGAGTTCAACCTTCAAAACTATTTTGAGCCAAAGGAGTGGGTCGCTGTTAAGACGCATTTCGGCTCTGAGGGTGCGCACAGGATAGTAAGGCCGGTATTCCTGAGAAAAGTTGTTGATGCATTAAAAAATATCGGAGCAAAACCATTTGTTACAGATACCGTAAGGATTAAAGGTCTTGACTATCTTGAGGTAGCCAACCAGAACGGACTCAACCACCTTTCAGTAGGAGCGCCTGTTATCCTTGCCGACGGGTTATACGGGAATGACAGCATTATAGTAAAAGGAGGGGAATTGATCTCCGAGATTGCTGTTGCAAGTGTCATACACGATGTCCCTGCTATGGTCGTATGTTCACATTTCAAAGGACATATACAGGCAGGCTATGGCGGTGCAATAAAGAATATAGCTATGGGTGGTGTGAGTTCAAA
>MHEF01000168.1:0-8769 GCA_001805125.1 Nitrospirae bacterium RBG_13_39_12 | reverse complement strand
AGATCTGTCCGCTCGAAACAATAAAGATTGAAAATGAAATTTTTGCATACAAAGAAGAGGACTGCTGGAGGTGCGGAAGATGCACAAGGGTATGTCCGTCAGGCGCACTTTCATTGCCGGGTGATGATGAAAGATTTATGCGCTCACTTGCAGCGTCCGCAAAAGCAGTTCTTAGTACTTTTAATAAGGGTAAGGTCATATATATAAATTTTCTCACAGAGATACAGCCTGAATGTGATTGCATGCCGGTAGCAGATGTACCTGTAATACAGGATCAGGGAATTCTCATATCCGACGATATAGTTGCAATTGAGCAGGCAAGTATTGACATGCTTTTAAAGGCAAACCCCCTGCCTCAGTCAGCATCTGATGAGAAAGAAATCAAACCGGGTGAGGATGTACTTTTCAGGCTTTCTGAAAAGCCTTACTGGATTCAGATAGAAGAATCAGAAAAACTCGGATTGGGTAACAGGAAATACGAACTTGTCGAAGTTTAACCCGAAAAATGCAATTAGATTTTAAAGCTGGTAGGCACATATGCATCTCTCCTCAGCGAGTCGCCGGGGCGACAAAATCTCTTGAATGCAGAATTTGCGCATGCATGGTTATTTAAACGATATGGATAAAAACGTGTATGTTATCTGAGTTATTAAACCGCTCACAAAGGTGCTGCTCAAGAGCTTTTGCTTCACATATGCCTACCGTGAATTGCATTTTTTCGTTTTAAGTTCTGTAGGCTGCGTTAACCTTTATATATTCTTCTGTCAAATCACAGGTCCTGACTTTGGCAGAAGACCTGCCGATTTTGAGATCAATGATTATTTTAGTGTCTTTTCCTTTTAAAACCCTGTTTGCCTCTCTATCTCTTCCGGTGCTTAAGCCGTTTTTTACAATTTTTATTTTTCCGAAATTAATATCAACCTTTTCTTCTTTTACTGTAACACCTGAATATCCAATGGCTGCCATAATACGTCCCCAGTTAGCGTCACATCCATAAATAGCTGTTTTGACAAGGTTTGAGTTTGCCACAGCAAAGGCAGCGTCTTCTGCTTCAGTTACATTCCTTGCACCTCTTACTTCAATCTCAACAAACTTGGACGCTCCTTCACCGTCTTTAACAATCAGGTTCGATAACTCAAGCATTACTTCAGATAATGCCTTTTTAAATATGGGATATGACCCTGATTTTTCCGTAACCTGAGAGTTTCCAAGCATGCCATTAGCCATTATAAGTACAGTATCATTGGTTGATCTGTCACCATCAACTGTAATCCTATTAAATGATTCTCTTACTGCGCTATCCAGTGACTTATCCAATGTTTTTTGATTCACTGAAATATCAGTCATAATGAAACAGAGCATCGTTGCCATGTCAGGACATATCATGCCGGCACCTTTGCATATGCCGGCTATACTTCCTGTCTTGCTGCCAATTCTCACTTTTCTCGTTACTATTTTCGGGAATGTATCAGTTGTCATTATCGCTTCTGCAACATCCTTTATTGTGGATCTGCCGAGACCATCCACAAGCTTAGGAATCTCTGGCCTTATTCGTTCCATAGGCATAGGTGCACCTATGACACCTGTTGAAGAGATATAAACTAAAGAAGATTTAATATTTAAACCTTCAGCAACAAGTCTCACAATATCAACGGCATCCAGGATGCCTTTTCTTCCTGTACAGGCATTTGCATTTCCGCTGTTTGCTACTATCGCCTGTCCCCTGCCTGACTTTATCTTTTTAATGTCAAGCTTAACAGGCGCTGCCTTGATTTTATTGGATGTGAACCTGCCGGCGATATTACCTTCAACTTCTGAATATATGAGCGCAAGGTCTTTTCTGCCAGGTTTTTTTATTGAAGCTTCTGCAGTAGAAAATAAAAATCCTTTCGGAATCATAATGGCTTCGTTTTTCAAAAAAGAGCTTGTGTCATGGGAACAGCGCAATGGTATCAAGTGATGTTTTTTCGTCAATTCCCATCATGATATTCATGTTTTGAACAGCCTGCCCTGAGGCGCCTTTGACAAGATTATCTATCGCAGTTACTACAATAAGGGTATTCGTAAGCTCGTTTAATTTAAGTCCTATTTCACAAATATTTGTACCCCTGATATTCTTTATGTTCGGATATAACCCGTAATCCAGAACTCTAACAAAAGGCTCTTTTCTGTAAGCATCAGTATAAATCCTTAATATCTCCCCGGCGTTCTTCTTTTTTGCAACAGGAGCATATATGGTTGTTAATATTCCCCTGTCAACCGGAACAAGATGTGGCGAGAAATTTACAACGATTTTTTTTCCATACAATAAAGACAGTTCCTGTTCGATTTCAGGGATATGCCTGTGTGTGCCGATTGCGTATGCCCTGAACCCTTCATTTACCTCACAGTAAGATATGTTTAAATCAGCCTTTCTGCCAGCACCGCTCACGCCGGACTTTGAATCAATAATAATAGATGAAACATCAATCAGTTCGTTTTTCAAAGCCGGTATTAATCCAAGTATGGCGCCGGTCGGATAACATCCCGGATTTGCAATCAGTCCGGCCTTCTTAATCTTGCTCCTGTAAACTTCAGGCAAGCCATAAACAGCCTTTTTAAGAGCAGGTAAAAATTTATGAGGTAACCCGTACCATTTTTTATACACTTTGGGGTCATTAAGTCTGTAATCTGCCGAAAGGTCGATGACCTTCTTGTTTTTGCTGAACAAAAAATTGACTGTCTCCTGAGATGTGCCATGAGGGAGTGCAAGAAAGAACATGTCGGCTTTATTGAGAAGCTTTTCCTTGTTTAAAGGCTCATAAATTAGATTGTTATATTTATGAAGGTGCGGGAATACTTCAACAACTTTTTTACCTGCAGATTTCTCGGAAGTAACCGCGGTTATCGTTATGTGAGGATGTCCTGAAAGAATGCGTAAGAGCTCGCCTCCCGTATATCCACTGCCCCCGCATATGACAACATTTACCATGACAAATAATAGAACACCGGTAAAAAAACATATTTTTTCTGACTTATCCCAGCCTGACTTCCAGGGTCTGACTCAAGAGGTATGAACATTATCTCTTTGAGAACTGGAATCTCCTGCGTGCGCCTTTCTGCCCGTATTTTTTCCTCTCTTTTTCCCTGGGGTCTCTGGTAAGAAATCCTTCTTTCTTGAGCCTTAGGCGCAGGTCGCTGTTCATATCAACAATCGCTCTGGATATCCCGTGCCTTACTGCACCTGCCTGACCTGTGAGGCCGCCTCCGGTAACCTTTGCAGTAATATTATACTTCCCTGTTATGCCGGCAAGCTCGATGGGCTGCCGTATCATCATCCTCAAAGTTTCTCTGGGGAAGTAAGTATCTACAGGTTTTTTATTTACAACTATCTGTCCATCCCCGGGTGAAATACTCACACTTGCTACCGATGTCTTTCTTCTTCCAGTTGCATTATATTTAATTTCGGTCATTTATAACTCCTTTATTTTCGAACCCGTCTTTTTACCTAAGCGGACAATATCTCCGGCTTTTGTGCTTCATGAGGGTGTTCAGATCCCTTGTATACCTTAAGCTTCTTTATCATCGCCCTCCCGAGCCTCCCCTTTGGAATCATACCCCACACCGCATCAGTTATAACCTTTTCAGGATACCTGCCCAGACGATCCCTTGCAGTCTCAGACTTTATCCCACCCGGATAGCCTGAGTGGCTGTAGTAAACCTTATTATCAAGTTTCTTTCCAGTTAGTTTTACTTTTTCCGCATTTATAACAATAACAAAATCGCCTGTATCACTATTAGGAGTAAATATAGGCTTGTTTTTGCCGCGCAGACAATTGGCAATCTTGACTGCAAGTCTCCCAAGTATTGCGTCTTTAGCATCAACAATATACCACTTTTTTTCAACATCGCCTTTTTTGGCAAAAAGAGTCTTCACGTCATCACCTTCCTTAAAAATATTAAGATAATTAAAATAATCTAATCAATAGTAAATTGTCAATAAGGTGCTTCAGTTCAACAAAGATAACTCTATTTTAAATAAATATCCACTATATAAAAATAAATTGATAAAAACTTCGTAGATGATAATGAACTTTGACTTAATGGACTTTAGCATAAATGAAGAAACAGGACAAGCTCTGAGCCTCGGAACCTTGACTGTGATTTATTAATTATATAAACTCAATATAATTATTCAGACAAAAATGAAAAAGACTTTGATCTTTATTGCGTTTTTCCTATTATTTATAACATCAATCACTGCGGCTGATACTAAAAGTGATGTTCCGCCTATTCTCTCAAGTCTCCAGGAAGAAATATCAACTGTCCTTAATAAGATGGATACCGATCTTTCCAATGCAACTGACAAAATATCGAAGGTTGGCATTCAGAGTCCGGAGGCAAGAAAAATCCTTCTCGATTTATGTGCCTCGAACCCTTATGCAGTTGACTGTGCAACTGTTGACATGAACGGAAAAATGCTAATCATTGAGCCGGAAGGATACAGGAAATTTGAGGGGTCAGATATCAGTAAACAGGAGCAGGTCATTCGCATCCACAAAACTAAAAAACCTATATTAAGTGAAGTGTTCCGGTCAGTAGAAGGGTTTGATGCAGTTGACCTTGAGCACCCTGTTTTTTCACACCACGACAAAATGACCGGTTCTGTCAGCATACTTATCAGGCCAGAGTCATTTCTCTCGAAAATTATTACCCCGGCTATACAGGGGCTTCCGTTTGATATATGGGTAATGGATAAAAACGGCAGAATACTTTTTGATCCCGATACTGAAGAAATCGGCAGAAACCTTTTCGAAGACCCTGTTTACAGGCCTTTCAGCCAGCTCCTTAATCTCGGGAAAATGATTGCACAGAAGAGATCAGGCTCGGGAACATATGAATTCCTGGCTACAGGACTTAAAAAAAGCGTTACAAAGAATGCCCACTGGTCTACTTTTGAACTTCATGGCACAGAATGGCGGATAGTAGTTGTACAGGTAGTCAGCGGAGATGCTTTATCTGCAAAAAAAGGACTTCCGGAAATTGGGTTAGTTTCCCATGATGAATCATTAAGAAAATTTTCTGAAGATAAAAGTCTCCAGAACGCCATGCTAAAAGGCGAGGATGAGAAAGTCCTTGCTCTTTTCAAATATTTCTATACGACATATCCAGGACTCTACTCTATTCAATGGGCTGATGCAAAAGGGGTCAACCTCTTCGGATATCCAAAGGAAAACAGCTTAATAAATTACGATTACAATTTAAAAAGGAAAACAGGTGACGATATTTTCCTCAAAGCAATAGATGAGAAAAAAGAGACATCGTTTGACATCCCCCTGATTGAAGGGAATTACGGACATCTTTTCCTTGTCCCTGTCTATAACGGCGATGAATACCTGGGGATGATTTATACTATCCGCATAAAGCCCTGACAATATTTCATTCTTGTTCTAACATGAAGTCTTTTTGAATAATAACTTCCGCTTTCCATTCCATTATTTTTTAAATGAGCGATGATACTCTATCTCGGCTCATATCATAAAAATCTGTGAATAATCCGGGTTAGACAATCTGAAAGTTAGAGAGTCTGGAGTTTACAATATATTGTTATCTGGTCGGGGCGAGAGGATTTGAACCTCCGACCCCCTGCTCCCAAGGCAGGTGCGCTACACCAGGCTGCGCTACGCCCCGAATTTTGTTTTAAATACCAAGATGGAAAACATCGAATTGACTCCAGCTTGATTTTGGAGAAAATATTATAACATTAAAAATAATCTATTTGTAGTACTCGCATTGAACCCATCATACTATTGTAATGTCCCTAACGGTTCTACACACCTTTTATTGTGTCATGCCGCACTTGATGCGGCATCCAGGTTTTCCAGTGGAAACGGGAACCCAGTTCCTTTTCTGGATTCCTGCTTCCGCAGGAATGACTTGAAGAGTACAGTTCTTTTTAAGATATGACACTATAAACAATAAACATAATCTTTGATTATGTGCAACTATATTACACTTAAAGATAACTTGTTAAGATATCCAATATATCTTTATAATAGCGGATTGGTGCTGTATGTATTTTCATGTGGGCGGTTAGCTCAGCTGGGAGAGCACAACGTTCGCAACGTTGGGGTCGGGGGTTCGAATCCCCTACCGTCCACCAATGATATTTTATTTGTAAACCTTTACGAGCTTTTAAAACCTTTGCTTTCTCTTTTGATGAAAGGTAAAATTAGAATCAAAGACCAAGATATATGAGGAATGGCAAAAATGAAAAACCTTGATGAGATAAAAAACATCATTGCAAAAAACATGGATATCCTGAAATCTCAATACAAAGTGAAGGAAATCGGTGTTTTCGGCTCGTATGTCAGAGGTAAACCGAAGAAGAAAAGTGATATTGATATTCTGGTGACGTTTCGTAGATCTGTAGATTTTATCGAATTCCTCCAGCTTGAGGAATATCTTGCAACCTTATTAGGTGTGAAGGTTGATCTTGTTACAAAGGAGGCCCTGAAACCCTATATCGGCAAACGAATTCTTGAAGAAGTGGTATACGTGTGAAGAAAAGAGAATACAGAGATTACCTACATGACATTTTTGAATCAATAAACGATGTGGCGTCATTCATTCAGGGCATGAGCTATAAGGATTTTTTGCTTGACAGAAAAACCTTGAACGCAGTTGTCAGGAGCATTGAGATAATTGGAGAGGCTGCCAAGCACATCCCAAAATCGGTAAAGGATAAAGCTCCTAACATCCCGTGGAGGGAAATAGTCGGCATGAGGAATAAAGTTATTCACGAATATTTTGGCGTTGATATTGAAATAGTATGGAAAACAGCAAAGAAGCAAATACCAGCCCTCAAGAGAAAAATCTCAGCCCTTCTCAAACACGAAAGCTTGTAAATATCCCGTAACGAACCCATACCACAAGAGGTCTATGAGAATTATCCACTGCACCCGAAAACTCCTTAAAGAACTTGATAAAACTCCTTCTTTATATTCCTTCTTAACTGAGCTATAATTCCCTTTGAAAACATCTTTTTAAAGGATTATATGCCCAATATCTTAGACATAAACACCCTTGAAACATGGATATGGGAAGCTGTCTGTAAAATCAGGGGTGAGCATACTACGCAAATTCCTTATGAGACTATTGAGGGTCAGGTCTTGTTTCTTGAATATGAGTTAAATCTATGGACACATCCCATATTTCCCATCTTCCATCTCTATATTTTTTGAAATGCGGGGTATGTCCCTGATAATCCTCTGTACCTTTTATTAATATTAATAAAATATTCATATAAATTTAATTAATTAAAACGCATAATTTTGTTAGAATATATAAAGGATTGCATACAAATGGGTGACTGGCTTTTATTAATAGGGATTATCGGTATATGGTTGGTTTTTCAATTTATCATATTCCCACGTCTGGGTATTCAAACTTGACTTATAAAACGAAAGGAGTCGGGCACTCCAAAGAAAAAGTGTTAATAATAGTATAAGAAAGGAATTAAAAGTTCGTTTTTTAATTCGAATAATTATTGAGAGTTTAAAGAGAAACTTCTTGTCTCACTCGACCCAATATTACCCTCTGCATCTGTTGCAATTACTCTCCAGTATATAGCACGATTTCTTTTGGCCATTTTTACGAGACGGTTCCATTCTTCTTCTGTTGGAGTATACTGAGTCTCCGATATCCATTCCCATCCATTGGGAATTATTAAATTTTTCTTATGTTTCTTAAATTGCGCATCTAATGAAAATTCTATTCTGAACCCATCATAACCAATACTTTCCCAATCAAAAGTCACAGGGTTTGACAATACTGCGTGATTCTGAGGGCTAAGAAGTTTTGCTAACTTTACCCCCTCACTCGTAAAAGTAATCCCGAACGTTTCCTCACCATCAATATCTCCAATAGGAGCATTCTGTGTAATTATTAATTTAGTCTCACCATTTATAACCTTTAAGGTATATACATCTGTTGGGTCTGCACCAGGCTCTGGAATTACTAAAACAGTGTAGTTACCTTGCCTGGGATTTGGAATGATAATCTTATCATCTAAACTGCCATCACCATTAAAATCGCTTTCAATATATTGAGCACCCCATATTTCATTTCTGAACTTATCAACAATTTTTCCATTGGGATCTATAACTTGAATATCCACAGGACAATCAACAAGAAATTCAAGATATGAGGGGCTGCCTTGATAACCATAAACCCTTAGTTCGTCTATATAACCATTGCAGTACCTCGTATTAGCCGCACTTATATTACCGATCTGGAAATATGTAGGTAAACCCCCATTAATAATTCTCCCTGTATAGCCAAGCCCGTCACTAACAGCGTAGTTGGCTTCTTTATCGTTTATGTAGATATGCATCCCATCTGGCCCAAACGTGCATACAATGTGATACCATGTATTTCCTTCCCCTAAGGCAGTAGTAGTTACTGTGTGGTTAGTACCATTTTCCACAATTCTAAACCTCAATCTATTGTTAACTATCTTAATAAGTGCATAGTTAGTAGCATCTTTGTAACAATAAAACAGATGTTTGGTTTCGTCTGCATTATTGGGAAGATCATAATTTGGATAATACCAGAGGTCTATCGTATCCTCTACAGGATTAAGATTGGTGGTAGGAAATTGCACTACACCATTATAAGTAGAGTTAAATAGTGCACTATTAAGGTGTTGTTGTCGCGCGCTTGCAAAGCCAACACTTCCACTTACTATGCCTCCATTGCCTGAAACGGGACTCTGTACCTCAGTAGCTG
>MHEF01000167.1:4023-7424 GCA_001805125.1 Nitrospirae bacterium RBG_13_39_12 | reverse complement strand
ACCCAGTTAAATAACTCAGGAGACTTTGCATCAGGAACAACCGCGGACCCGATACTATCAGAATCGAAAAGCAAAGGCGGTATGATCAGACTTGAGCTTTTTCCTTCACCTGTGGGAGCTCCGATCATCGTATGGAGAAAGCGCAACATACGGGGCAACCCTATCTTTTTGCCATTAACTTCGCCCACAAAAAAGTAGTTGCGCGAGTAACTGAACATTTTTAAAAAACGAAGCATAAATTTATCTCGCCAGTCAGTAGGAAATTCGTCTATATCGAGAGAGTCAATGTACGAAACATAAACTGTTACTAAGAGGAAAGAGGCTCCTGCATTGACAGCAACCATCTCTGAAAAAACAAGCCACGGTGGCATGGAAGATAAGAATCTCAGAAGAATATAGGAAAGAGTAAGAGAAATAAACAGTTCAATGGTAAAAAAACCCTCTCGTGAAAAAATAAAGCGTAACAAAATAGTGCGGTTATCCTTGATGGCAGAATCCACAAAGAAATGCCCGTCGGATTGAGGGGTGTCATTAGATGATTTATCAGTCTCTCGTACTTTTTTCTCGGCCCTTATTTTTAAGCTTTGAAACCGTCTGTATGGGTAGAAAGTATCAAATAAGTAAAAGAAAATGAACACTGAGGAAGAGAAAAAAAGGATACACGAGATAATGTGACTAATGAATAAGGTGAGAGAAAATGACGTACTGACTATGATTGAGAGGACTGCCTGTCTTAAATAAGCTTCTGATTTTGTAAGCATTCGGTGATGTTTTAAGACTTCGTCTTGAGTAGCCCAGCTCATAAACAGTATTTCAATGAAGAAAGGAGAGAGTCGATATCATAAGAGATTTGGGCGGAAAAAATATGAACATCTCTGATATTCAACGATTTGAGACTGTTTCGCACGAATTGGCTCTTCCCGTCAAAGAATGTTTCGATATGATTGTCTAATACCAGTACAGCAGTATCTGTGACAAGAGCTGATCTGTAGGGACGCTCCATAGTTAATGCGGAAAACTTGTCTGCAATGGAAATGATTTTGGCAGAAAGCGGTATTTCGTCGTTTCGTAATCCGTAGGGATACCCTTTTCCATTAGGAAGTTCATGGTGATAGAGAATCGGTAGAGCTAATTTCCCAGATATAAATTTCTCGACTATTCTGGCGCCTCTTTCCGGATGCTGTTTTATAATGTTGAACTGCTTAGGGGTAAGGTTTTCGCCAGAGAGCAAAATTGAATCTTCAATAAAGATCTTCCCTATATCGTGCAGAAGACCTGAAAGATATAACATGTTCACGTCGTCGTCGCAGAGGCCGATATCAACAGCTATTTCCCTCGCGATAATTCCAGTGGCTACACTGTGTCCGAAAACGCCGTAAGATTTCTCCTTCAGCATAGAGAGAATGACTCCGGCATTTGATATACAGCCTGCGCAATGTTGTTTCCAAAGACATTTCATATGCTCGCCTCTTGTTTCAAAGCGCTGATTCGGTTATCGGCATAGAAGGAGAAATTCTCGAACTTGCTCGGAACGATAGACCTATCAGTAGCAATGGGGCCTCGGACTTCCACCAGATCCCCTGCCTGAGTAAGTTTTGCTATAGGATAAAGACTGGTGTCTGAACGAATTTTGATGATATGGTCTGTCGGATTAGTTTTGCCGTTGTGTTTGTCATTTGTATGTACTTTCAGGACAAGTACATTATCAACAAGTTGGATGTCAACTACGGGACCTCTAATTTCAGCCCAGTTTGCAGTCCTATATTTGCGAGAAGTAACTGTGTTATCCACGATATTTATTTATCCTCCGCAGAAGTGGAACTTAGTTTTTCTTTCATCTTATCGATTTCGTTAATGTTAATTCCCCCTACCCTATTTATTAATATCTTTAACTCGCTCCCTCAAAATACTTGATCAATAAACATATTTAGTATTACCGGTACAAAGTGTTATTCATCGGCAGTCAAGGGACGAAGTTCAAGCATGGTCCCATACGGCTTAAGAAATTTCTTCGCCTCTTCTTCCGTTTGTGCGAGGACGAGAAGATGGTGTCGTGAACCATTCAGACAAACACCCACGTACAGTTTATATGGAGTTCCTGAGACATGCCACTGAAGAATGCTCCTAACTATTTTGGCAGCACTCCTCACAGATCGCTTTTGTGTAAGTCTCCTGTATGCTATGTCGTTTGCTTCCTGTTTATCATGTGATAGATGCCTGAATATCTTTTGGAGGTCTGATGACAGCAGAGGAATTTTTACGAAGCTTTCGATACAAACCAGATATCTGGCGCCATAAGGTTCTTCATGAATTTCTTTTTCCTCATCGTCGGATATTTCATCTCCTGAATCGTTAACTTCTTCTGAGAGAGGAATATCTTCAGCTCCATTGCTAAGAGCACTATAAAAGAGCCTCTCCTCTCTTTCCGGACAGGAGTCATCATCAGCGGCAAAAAAGCTATCATGGCTGTGCCAGTCAAACACAGTCTCAGCAAGATCTCTTGGTGAAAAGTCATCTCCATTGTCACTTTCAGAATACCTCTTATAGTTCCATTCCCCATCGTCTTTGACACTACAGCCTCCATTTCGTTCGTAGATATCCAGCCTTTTATTAAAGAACCAGGAAAATGATGAAGACATTTTTGTACGCTTGGATCGGCTGTGGTAGAAAAACCATCTATCGAATGCAATTGCCGCCTCTGAAAGTATCTCCATCGGGTTAAAGTTCTGTCCCAAACGTCGCCTGGCAAGCTTCATAATCAGTCGGTAGTAGCGCTTTAAGAATTTCTGACAACGACTCTCACAGTCCTTCTCAAGATCCTTGAGTATGTCCATTACCACTCTCCTTTTTGACTATGTGATTTTTATAAGATTTAAAGGATTATTTTTTTGAAATATGCAGTTCACCAAAATTATTCTTAAGGTCCTGGATTCTTTCGGCTATATCTTTTCTGTTTGTCAGTTTAAGAACTCCTGCAATATCAATAAACCGTTCCAGAGAAGCAATTATATTCCCGGAATTATGCAAGTCATGAAGGACGGCAGCTTCAAAATGCGAGATAGTCACATAGGAGGTATTGAGAATCAGCTGATGAAAGGAGGGATGAGCTTCCTCCGGAACATTAATAATCCTTTTATTGATATCAGTCAAATAACCTTCCGTAACACCCTTTTTCAGGGTATTGAGGGTCTCCAAAAGGTAGTCGACACTACGTTCGATTTCTCTCCTGTGCTTCTCTCTGGAGAATTCACAATCTGACTTGCAGTATTTTTTACGCACATCCAGTTCACTCTCGAGTTGCTTTATCATATCTTCCTTACTACGGATAGTCCTGCCTGCCTCATTAATTTCCCTTAAACGTTCATCATTAAGGGTTCTGGCCCGTTCATAAAGTTTCTTAA
>MHEF01000167.1:1253-3997 GCA_001805125.1 Nitrospirae bacterium RBG_13_39_12 | reverse complement strand
AGGTTTTCAGATTTTGAGGAGAGGATAGAAAGTATATCTGACAGGGCATACTTATCAATCTCGGGGAACCACGGGCAGGTTCGGATAAAGTCATATATCTTTGCAAACATGTCCAACACTCTTTCTTTGTCAGCTTCGGTCAACTCACGGGGAGCGGCAACCACGGCAGAAACGTCACCGAAAGGAAGCTCACCAATAGGGTCCTTCAAGTGGAGAAGTTGAGACGGCTGATCGCCATTTCCTTTATTGCTTCCATTTTTTTTATTAATGTTGCTGATATGCTGTGCGTCGTCATGAAGGATATTTGAGAAGGTTTCAGGGGAGATGCACTTTCCCACGTGAGAAAATGCACCCACCCCATCACTTTGTTGTCTGGTTTTTTCTCTATTAATTTTTAACTTTTTCACAGTACGTTTGTTTAAGCCGGTTTCTTTGGACGTCAGCTTGATGGATTTGCCCTCTTCAAGAAGCTTTTCAGCCTTCTCTTTTTGCGACTGCTTGATCTGTCTTTCCTGCTCAACCTTTTCCTTGCCCTTTATCTGTTCTATCCATCTGTAGGCAGTCGAAGTTGAGACAGATAAAGCTTCAGCAATTTGCTCGGGCATGTAGTTATTTTCATAGAGCTCTTTTGCATCCCGGAGTCTGCAATGTAAGGAAAGAGGCAAATTTGAACGGGAGTTATATTTGCAGGAAAGATAAAGGATTTTGGCCCGCAGTTTTCTGTTTTCCAGGTCGTCAATGGTCATAAAGGGCTCAGTATGAATGCTAGCCCGGGCCTCCTTTGCACTCAGTCTGGTAAGAGCGGTGAATCTGTGCACTCCTTCAATGACAAGATACTGGATTGTCTTCGGATCGCCTGTTTGAATGAGGAGCACTTCGATCGGATCGATGCCATGATTAGAATCATTTTTGTAAAGATCATAGAAGAATTCTATTCTAGTCTCGCTGGTCTCTGTTCTGGAATTTGTCCGTTGATCTAAAATGATGTTTTTGAGAGGAATGTTCTTGATAATACCTTTAGACTCTTTTGCTTCCGGACTCTTTTGCATCTTTGCCCTCCAATGTAACTATCAAACAAAGACATTATGATAATTTACTATCTGAATAATATCAACATTATATTTATTCATTGCATAAATATTGTTTGTTATTATTTATATTACGGTTAAGTTTGGAAAAGACTATAGAGCTGCTGACGAAAGACAGAAACACTGAAAATAGTTATAGGCGAGAGAATAATGAGAGCTATCTGTGCAAATGGCTAATTCTGACAGACAACATTTGGTGAGCTTGTAGCAGAAATTGGAACAAATTGAGAAAGGCTACTTTGTTTTTAGTTTTTTCCGTCTAATGATATCAACAACGCGATGAACAAATAGAGTATTTTCCTTTTCAATGTTATGGGTTGTAAAGTGCTGAATAGTTTCTACTACATAAAAGGAATCATAGACTCTTATCATGCCAAAAAAAATATCCTTCTTGGTACCAATGACACCAAAATCGAAGCGGTCTACTTCTTCTCCAACATCAACAATGCATATATCTCCCCGCTCCACCTTAGGATACAGGTCATCGTTGACAATCTTGATTGCATATGCTTGCGGGCCGCAGTCTACTACCGGAGTTATAAAAATACCGGCGTCTTTATTTACATAACCCTCTTTTGATATGTATTTACGGATTTTATCCTGCTTAATTAGAGGCACTTTATACGTTTTTGTACCCATGGACGTTCCCAAAACCTCATTTTTATCAACCTTCAATGATGAGCAGATGCTGCTACATCTGTCCATGGCTGCATATCTTCTCAGCAGTTTCGGGTCTGCTCCAATTGCAATGGCTATAGCATCGATGATTTCAGGATTATCGGGTATTGCGGTGCCGGCCAGAATTCTGTGCGTCAATGTCTGTGTAACTTTGCCCTTTGATGGTTTATATATATCGGCAGGGCGTAAGTCGTTCTCTGCCATATAGTTCTCTATTGTCGATAAAAAAAGGCCCCTGATCTTTTTATTCATCTTGCTGCCATGCTCTTCGATTTCGACTTAAATATGTTTTCTACTCTTTTTAATAAATCATCCGGGGGGAAAGGCTTTGTTAAATAATCACATGCACCTTTTAAAAAAGCCTCGCGGCAGGCTTGAACATGATTGACTGCAGTGAGTAACATTATATGCATCTCAGGTCTAACTTTCTTTACACTATCAATACAAAGAATACCACTTTTTCTGGGCAACATGATATCCATAAGTATGAGGTCATAAGGAACTTTCTTGATCATCTTCATTGCTGCACTACAGTTCTCCACGTACTCGACAATGTAGGGCTTACCCTCAAAGATCATCTGCAGGCTGTAATAGATGTTCTTATCGTCATCGACGAGAAGTATTCTTTTCTCTTTCGAATTAATCTTTTTCGTGTTCATTATTGATTATTAATTTTATATGATGATGCAAAAAGTTTCAAACCAGGACAAAAGGTCATGGACGGAATACACAAATTGTGCTCTTTATGAATTTGTGTATCTAAGCAATTCCTATGAATTGGGCAGGTGCGCCATGCCCAAAAATTGCCTCAATACACAAATTAACAGCGGTAAAAATTTGTGTATGTAGGCAAAAATATGTAGTCTGAAGCAAATTCTATTACGACAGGTGGATATGTAAAGGATATCGATGCCTTAGACATGGCAGAAAGAGAAACAGACACTATAATTTGTAGATTTAGGCAAAAAAGAAGACTTC
>MHEF01000167.1:1025-1228 GCA_001805125.1 Nitrospirae bacterium RBG_13_39_12 | reverse complement strand
AGCATTCCATTTCGATAAAAAATACTGCGCTTTCATCGTAACTCCAGCGAAACCCCCCTTTTTGAACATCACCTGTTTTAAAATACTTATTGGCAACAAGGAAGATATGATACTGAAAGGACTCAACCCTCAACAAAAAGCAGCGGTCGAGTATCTCGGTTCTCCGCTTTTCGTCTCCGCAGGAGCCGGCAGCGGCAAAACCA
>MHEF01000167.1:664-1016 GCA_001805125.1 Nitrospirae bacterium RBG_13_39_12 | reverse complement strand
CCCAAAAGATAGCCTATCTGGTCAAGGAAAAGGGCATCAGACCAAATAGGATCCTTGCGATTACCTTCACAAAGAAGGCCGCAAACGAGATGGCTGAGCGGATTGTGAAGATGCTCTCTATCAAGCCCAAGTGGATATCGACCTTTCACTCCTTCTGCGTGAAGGTGTTAAGAGAAGATATCCATATGTTGAGGCGGTCTTTCGACCGAAGATTTGTCATCTACGATACCAGCGACAGCCTCAAAGTGATAAAAGACATCATGAAGAGGTTCAGCAGGGAGACAAAGGAGGCTGACGAAGCCCGGGACATCATATCTAAGGCCAAACAGGCATTCCGGAGCAGCATCTTCGA
>MHEF01000167.1:0-653 GCA_001805125.1 Nitrospirae bacterium RBG_13_39_12 | reverse complement strand
CTCTTCCTTATCCCGCCTCCACTTATGCTGAAGTGGCAGAGGAATACCAGAAGGACCTTGAGAGATCCAACGCAATGGACTACGACGACCTCATCTACTTCGCAGTCGAGCTCCTATCAGCCTATCCTGAGACGAGGACTAAGTGGCAGGAGAGGTTCGACCATCTGTTGATCGATGAATTCCAGGATACGAACGACATCCAGTTCTCGCTCATCAAGCTTCTTGCCGGCAGAAGCAAAAATCTGTTTGCTGTCGGTGATTTTTTCCAGTGCATCTATACCTGGAGGGGGTCCCGGCCATCGAATATCGAGCGTTTCATACGGGAGTTTGGGGCAAAGGAGATGAAGCTCGAGAAGAACTATCGATCGACTAAAAGAATTCTCGATATTGCCAATACAGTAGTCAGTAAGGTTGAGTGCGGATGGTCCGATAAAGTTCTGGAACTCCACACTGACAACAAAGAGGAAGGTGACGTCGAGTATAAGAAGCATGCTGACGGCATCTCGGAGAGCGTCTGGATCGCGGAGAAGATCCGGCAGCTGTCACGCAACAACACCTACTCGGATATGGCGATACTTATTCGCATGACCTTCCTCTCCAGAGCCTTGGAGAGCGTTTTCATGCGGTACCACATCCCTTACACCATCGTCAGC
>MHEF01000166.1:5836-7694 GCA_001805125.1 Nitrospirae bacterium RBG_13_39_12 | reverse complement strand
TGAAACCAAACCTTTTTAATGCCTCATATGACTTCTTGACAAAATCTACCTCTGTATAAACTTTGTCAAAATGTTTATTTAGAATCTCTTCAAAGCCCACGGGTAACCTCTTTCACACAAGTGAATAGTATTTAGTGAACAGTCACTATTGACTTTTTACTATTTAAGCGTAGTCGGCATCCCGAGCATAGGCCAGAATGTCATAATCGCAACACCTATAATTGCAACCAGAATTACACTTAACAGTAGACCGTGCCTGAAAAATTCACCTGGTGTAAACTGTTTCGATTCATAGGCTATCGCATTGGGAGCTGCGCCTATGAGCAGGACAAACGGCATGCCGGCAGTTATCAACGATGAGTAAAAGATAACATCAGGAGCAACGCCAAGATAAGGAGCGATAACAAGCGAAACTGGTAGTGAGATAGCAATTGCAGCCACGTTCATGATGAAATTTGTCATGATCAGCACGAAGGTGGCAATGCTTAAGACAAAGACAAGCCAGTGGGCTTTCTGAAACATGACAAGCCAGTTCACAGCAAGCCACTGTGCAGCGCCTGTCTGCCACAGGCAGAAACCTATACTCATCGCACCGCTGAAGAGAAGAATGATATTCCAGGGAATATCCTCAAGCTCTTTGACAGTTAAAACCTTGAACAGGAAGAATAAGAGCGTGGAACATAGCATAATCGCAGCCCTGTCAAGAGGCTTTAAAGCAGGCACAAATGCCTGACTTGACATGACTACAATTGCACCGAGAACCGTAATAATAACGAACTTTTCATCCCTCGTCATCGGGCCAAGCCCTTTGGCAAGCTTTGTAACCTTATCCTTTAATCCTGGTATGACGCTTTTTTCGGGCTTCAGAAAAATGCTGAGATATAACCATATCAGGAATACCATGATCCAGCCGATCAGGAAGCTATATTTTGTCAACTCGAAGAAACCGACTGTCTTTCCTGTAAATTCTGTAAACATTCCTGCCCCGGCTGCTGCCCGTGCAGAGCCAAGGAAAGTAATAACGCTTCCAGCGCCAGCGGCATAGGCCATACCTATGAACAGAGATTTACCAAATTTTGTCTGTTTGTCACCTTCTCCATATAAAGCGTTAACTGCAAGAAGTATCGGGAAGACCGTTGCCGCTGCTGCTGTATGCGCCATGACATGTGCAAGGCCGGCTGTTACAACAAGTGCTCCAAGAACAATCATATTTGTTTTTTCACCAACAACCTGGAGCATCTTGTATGCGAGGCGTTTTGTAAGCCCTGTTTTAGTAAAAGCAAGTCCTACCACAACAGAGGCAAAAATGAACATAACGGATGGGTCCATAAAATCTTTAAAGGCGTCTTTTGCAGATCTAATTGCAAAAATTGCCTGGAATACGCCTATTGCGATGGCTGTCACGCCAATGGGTACTACCTCGAATACCCACCAGATACCAGCCATAAGGAAAAGTGCGATAGCACCCTTGCCTTTCTGGTCGAGGGGGAAATGTTTGCCTATAGGATCAACTGCATCCGGCCATGCCGGCATAAAGTAAATACAGAGGAACAGCCCAAGCCCCAGCAAAATAAACAGCACTCTTTTCCAGTCAAATTTAGTCTTGGGAGGAGCTACAACTATCTCCGGCGGGGGCTCTGGTAAGCCTTCTGTTCTTTTCTTCTCCTTGTCTGCCATCTCGTACCCCCTTATTCCTTCAAAACCGCTTCTGACAGTTCATCGAAGATCTCAATCATTCTCACGAGTCCCACAAACTTCTTCTTGTTCTCCAGCACCGGAAGCAGTATCAGATTGTTGTGAATCATCAGGTATGCTGCCTTCGTCAATGGGTCTGTAGGCTCAACAAAGAACTTGGCCG
>MHEF01000166.1:2188-5754 GCA_001805125.1 Nitrospirae bacterium RBG_13_39_12 | reverse complement strand
TGTCTCATCTTCATCAATAACCTGAGCTTTTTCTGTAGGGGTCCTCATAAACTGAGGCTCAAGTCCTCTCAGAATGTCCCTCAACGTAAGAGTCCCCAGGAGATTGTACTTCTCATCAAATACAAGCATAGCAAGTGGCTCCGGGTACTTCTTCGTGCTGATAAAGGATACCTTGATAATCCTCATGGCCTGGTCAAGCGAAAACCAGTAGGGTATATGAGGATATTCGAAAATACCAACCATTACGTCTTTTATCTTCTTGTCATTCTGCATACAACACCTCCTTTGATACATAGGTTATTTGTTCCCTCAACCCTTCACCGTTTGACATAAAACCTCCTCTCATCCATTGAACTCTTTTTGAACTCTATCGCAAATCCAAAACTGTCTTGCCTCTTGATGGAACGGATATACATAATTGGCGTCTCTCCTGAAAAAAATAGTTGATTCAATAACAGGATGGGCGCCCCTTCTGTCAGGTTGAATGCCTGAGCCTCTTCAGCGCTGAGATAGGTAATCCCAAAGTAATTCCGTATCCGCGTAATATCTATTTTGTGTTTCTTGAATAAACTAAACAGAGAATTCACTGCTACATCCTCATCCAGAAGCTGGGAGCACAGGTGAAGCGGAATATGTACTTCCTGGATAATGACAGGCTTGCCGTCAACAATCGTTATCCTCTTTATATAAATAATGTGTTTATCAGGAGAGATGTTCAGCAGGTTACCGATGTTGCCTATGGGCATCATGGTTGTCTGAGCAAGAATTTCTGTGGAGAACTCAACTCCTGGCTCAAGCATGAGCTCACGAAAACTTGTGAGCATGACAAGTTCGTCTGTCGTAAGTTGTTTGACAAAGGTGCCTTTGCCCTGCTGTCGGTAAAGATAACCCTGTCTGACAAGCTCAAGAACCGCAGCCCTCACTGTTGCCCTGCTTACGTCATACATCTTGCAGAGATCATCCTCTGTCGGTATTTGAGAACCGACACCCCACTCCTTACTCTCTATCTTTCTCTTGATAATCTCACAAAGCTGAAGATAAAGCTTTTGGAGATTCTCCCTGTTAATTAATTCTTCCATAACTTAACTGAAATGCAGTCCCCATTTATATTGTTATGATGTAATTAGATATTTGTTATGACAAACTATTGTGCTGCTATTCTCAATGATTAGGTTGGGTCATTTCAATCAGGTAAAAACTGTTCGTATCAGGTAAAAACTGTATGGATTTTAAGGCAGGAGTGTAACTTCCATAATTTACCGGTAAGAGTCACTCATCCAGTCAATCGATAAGCCCCGTCTTCACTGCATATCTTACAAGGTCTGCTGTCTTACGGGCGTTCAGTTTCTGCATGATTTTTGTTCGGTGGGTATCGACTGTTTTCACACTTATCGACAGTTTATCAGCTATCTGTTTGTTTGTAAGCCCTGAAGCGATAAGCCGCAGAATTATCGTTTCTCTTGCAGTGAGAATGTCATCTTTGCGCTCCCTGGCTGCATAGATATTCAGAACCTTATCGGAAATGAGGGGGCTTATAAATTTCCCGCCGGAGGCAACTGATTTTATTGCATAAAGGAGATCTTCAAAGGCATTATCTTTTAGTACATATCCGGAAGCGCTTGAGAGGATTGCTTTCTGGGCCGTGAGCAGATCAGTATGCATCGTCAGAAATATGACCTTTGTCTTAATCCCCCCTTTATGAATCTCTTCAGCAATCTCGAATCCGTTCAAGCCCGGCAAAGAAATGTCGAGGATAGCTATGTCCGGTTTTTTTTTCTCTATAAGGTTTACTGCTTCATAACCCTCTCCAGCTTCTCCGATAACAGAAACGTCCTCTGCAGATTGAAGTAATTTCATAAGACCTTGTTTAAAAATTTTATGATCATCGGCAACGATAACTCTTATCATTCTACTGGCACCTCTATCGAAACGGATGTCCCCATTGTATCAGAACTCTTTATCCGGAGGATACCACCTAAAAGCTCTACCCTCTCCCTGATAGTTGCAAGCCCCAAGCCTTCTTCTTTTGTTTCTGTCTTGGCCGGGTTAAATCCCTTTCCATTATCCTTAACTTCCAATAAGAAAAAGTTCCCATCCATCCTGAGAACGATATCTACTGCAGTAGCTTCCGAGTGTTTCACGGCATTACTCAATGTCTCCTGATAGATTCTATAGATCGTATCCTTCATTTTAGGATCAATGTTTATTACCCCTTCGTTGGCAACTTCTATTTGCATCCCCAATCTCTCCTGCAGTTTTTCAGCATGCCAACGGATAGCATCTATGATATCAATATTTTCAAGAAAGGAAGGTCTAAGGTCCATAGCAACTGCCCTTAATTCATCGGTAGTATTTGTCACTTCTGACAGGAGTTCTGAAAATGATTCCTCTTCCACCTGGTTCCCAGCTTTTGCCTGTGCCTCCAACATCTGAAGTCTCAATTTTATGGATAGTAAAGATGGCCCTACTCCGTCATGAATTTCTCTTGCCAGTCTCTTCCTTTCATCCTCGTGGGCTTTGAATATTCTCACTGATGCTGACTGGAGTTCCTTGATGCGCATGTATCGGGCTGTTAAGGCATACATGATACATATCATAAAAAACGCTATTGAGTAATCCCATAGGAAAAATCCCGTTATCTGTAACAGGTCTAATCCCCCAATGGATTCCAGTATGAAACCTATTACCAATCCAGTGATACCCAAAAGAATAGGAGCTGATTCGTAAATTTTTTTCAAATATGCTTTTATAGCAAGGAAGACCGTGAAAGCAGCAGTTGCAATAAAGGCAACCTTCCACACGTTATACAGGAAATGCTTTAATACATAAACAGGGTATAGTGCATTTATCAGGGCGATAGCAGAAAATGTGAGAAGAAGCGATTTGATATATATATTGAACTTTTTCTGATATACATGTATCAGGAGGAGGACTAAACTTGCAGGAATTAAGGTCGAAATGGAATTGATGATTTGTTGAATGTATGGTGTTTTGAATCCTGCATTGTAAAATGACAGGCTTCCAAGAACAAAGAGCATTGCGTAGAGGGATATAAAAAGCCAGAAATAAATATACTCCTTGTCTCTGAGTCCCTTGATATAAAAGAAGAAACAGGTAACAAAGAAAATGGCAAAAAAGGTAAAAAAACAGAACTCTGCAATACCGATGGTTTTATCCCTCTTAAGCTTAGTAATAAGCAGCGCGTTGTAATCTCCAAAGGTAACGCCCGCATCAAATATACCTCCGTTCAGATAGGTGTTCATCACCCTGATAGCAATGACATTGGTACCATGGTATTTAAGAAGGTCATGAGGAATTTCGTACAGCCTGACAACCTTTGTTGCTTCGACAAATCTTTTCCCGATCACTCCTTCTCCGCCGATTTTGATTCCGTTGAGAAAAACCTCTTCTGCATCACCGATTCTTCCAAGCAAAAGCGCCTGTCGAGCAAACTGAAAGCCATCGGGAACACTAAAGCGAATTCTATACCAGCCTATGCCATTTAGCGACTTGACTCCCTGTGATTGCCAACTCCCTGGCACATTGATCGATTTCCATTGTGAATC
>MHEF01000166.1:0-1923 GCA_001805125.1 Nitrospirae bacterium RBG_13_39_12 | reverse complement strand
TTCGAATCTTTTCGGGATTAATAGAACAAGAGCAACCAGACATTACAGATAGCGACGCTGATGAGCATGTAGGCAAAGGCGTATTTCATAAAGGCAAAGAATTTTATACGATGGCCGGCTGCCTCTGCAATGCCCATAGTAACAACGTTTGCGCTTGCTCCTATCATGGTACCATTCCCACCCAAACATGCTCCTAATGATAAGGCCCACCAGAGCACATTGTCATCAGCCGCTCCCGGAATTACTTTTGTCAGATAGGCAGTAATCGGGAGCATGGTTGCTGTAAATGGGATGTTATCAATAAAGGCACTCATAATAGCAGACACCCATAGAATCATACAAATAGCCGCCACCAGATTACCCTGAGATACATTTAATACCCAGTCAGCTATTACAGCGAGGAGTCCGGCTTCCTCAACAGCACCTACGATTACAAAGAGGAACATGAAGAAAAGTAGGGTTGTCCATTCAATATCCTTCTCAATGAGTTCCAGCATTTTGACTTTCTTTGTCAGGATCGCATAGGTAAACAGAAGGCCTGCTCCAAAAAGTGCCGGGATGCTCACCTCCATATGCCAGAAGCCGTGAGTAATAAAGAAAGAGACAACAAGAGCCATGACAAAGAATCCATATCCAAGAAGGGTCTTATCCGTTATCTTGTATTCCTCTTTCAGGAAGGCAATAAACCCGTCAACATCTTCAACCTTAGCCTTTGCATAGGCTTTCCTGTAGAAAAAGTTGTTATAGATGACAAGGGCTATCATTGCTATAATGCACACGAGCGTAAGGTTATACACAAATTGCATGAATGTTAAGCCTGTATATGAGCCGATCATGATATTCGGGGGGTCACCGATGAGTGTTGCAGTTCCGCCCACATTCGATGCCATAACCCCGGGAATCAAGAGCGTAAGAGGTGATATCTTCAAGGCCAGAGCTATCTCAATAAGCACTGGTGTATAAAGGAGCATTGTTGTCACATTGTCCAGAAATGCAGAAGTTATTGCGATGAAGAAGCATGAAATAACAGCAAGAACAGCAACATTGCCTTTTGCGAGCTTATAGGACATGTAGGCACACCACTGGAATACCCCGGTATGTTTCAGGACACCAACAATAATCATCATGCCCATGAGGAGGAAGATGACGTTCATGTCGATCGCTGAGATAGCCCGTTCATATGAGATGATGTGGAAATCGGGATTGAGCGTGCCGAACGTGTAGGTTATGATGAGCATGAGAGCGGCACCGATCATTGCAGCTACTGTCCTGTGAAGAAGCTCAAATGATATAAGGGCATATATAATAAGAAAAACAACGCTGGCAATCCAGAAAGCAGGCCCCAATACCCGGGACATGCTCACGTCTTTGACTGAATAAAAATTCTGCCCCTTCTGGGCGAAATTCTCTTTCGAAAAATCGACATGGGTTTTCTTGTAGCTTGTTTTCGAGATTTCGAGTTGTATTTTCGAGGCGTCAATTTGTCCAGGCAGCAGCTTCAACTCCAGTTGATAGGTTCCATGGGAGGATGTCTCTGTTTCCTCTCCCTCCTTGTGCTCGACGATCATCTTGTGCGGCTCACCATTCAGTAGGACTTTAACCTTTGCCTCTTTCACAGGTTCCTTATGAGAATCCACAATCGTGCCTGAGATAAAAAAAGTATCTCCTACAGCCTTCTCTTCAGAAGCTGATGACAGATTTACAGAAAACAAAAATGATGATAAAACGAGAACCAACCCGAGAATCAAGAGTATCTTCCTTTTCATAACCCCTCCAATTTATCAGTCGTTAGTGAACAGTCGTCAGTAAAAACTTCTCACTATTCACTTAAGTTGATATCCTGTCTTTTCCCATTGACCACAACATAGCATTCTGCAGGCCATACATAGTTGCCATCAGGAGCGTGTATCTGTATCCCTGTTA
>MHEF01000165.1:7330-7514 GCA_001805125.1 Nitrospirae bacterium RBG_13_39_12 | reverse complement strand
ATGAATGGATTTCCTCCTGGTCCGGTTGAACTTCCCATTACCCAGATTGTTCTTGATGAAAAGGATCTTTTGGGAGTGAGGGCAGATCCGAATACGTGTGAGGAAGCCATTTCACTGATTTCAAACGGGACGATACAGATCAAACCCATGATCACCCATGTCTTCCCATTGGATCAGTTTGAAA
>MHEF01000165.1:0-7262 GCA_001805125.1 Nitrospirae bacterium RBG_13_39_12 | reverse complement strand
ACATGAAATCCGAAATACCGTGAGGGCGTCAGGCGCAAGTCGCAAGAGGGTTTACACCTTACACCTCACGCCTTATTTCTTATTATTATTTCACATCTGCGTAATCGTTTATAATCTGTGTAATCAGAGATTTCAGGACTTTTTCCGAAATCTCATCTTATTATTCCCATTTCCCTTTGATGGGAAAATCGCAAAACTTACATTTTCCATCCACCACATTCATCTCGATGACATCAAAATGTGTTCGACGAATGACCTTCCGGTTACAAGAAGGACAATATGTAGAGTTGTAAATATGACCCGGGACATTCCCGATGTAGACATACTTCAGACCATTTTTTTTAGCAATCTCATAGGCCAACTCCAAAGTGGAAACCGGGGTAGGGGAGAGATGGGTCAAATGATAATTTGGATGGAACTTGGTGAAATGAAGTGGCGTATCCAGGCCTAAATTCCCTTTGATCCATCGACACATCTCTTCAATCATCTTGGGATCATCATTCAGAGTTGGGATTACCAAATTAACGATCTCCAGCCACACCTTCTCTTTTTTAACTGTGATAAGGGATTCTAATACAGGTTTTAAGGTAGCAGTGCAAACCTCTTCATAAAACTTTTCGCTAAACCCTTTGAGATCGATCTTGACGGCATCCAACACCTTCAGAAGTTTCAATAGGGGTTCTCGTTTAATATATCCATTTGAGACAATTGAGGTCTTCATCCCATGCTCTTTGGCGATCACTGAGATCTCATAGAGATATTCGTAATAGACAGTAGGTTCCGTATAGGTAAAGGAAATGGAGAAGAGGTTTTGACTTTGTGCCTGTTTGAAGATTTCGAATGGGGAGTAAGAATAATGGTTCAATTCTTCGAAGCTTTTCTGAGAAAGATGCCAGTTTTGACAATGTTTACATCTCAAATTACAACTCGTACAGGTAAGACATAATCGAAAATGACCTGGAATGAAGTGGTAGATAGGGGCCTTTTCAATCGGTCCGATATCGACCACTACAGGCCTACCATAGACAAGAGTATATAATGTCCCTCCTTGGTTTTCTCTGTTTCGACAGAATCCTCTTTTCCCGTCACTGATCACACACTCCCTCGGACAGAGAAGACATCTTACAGATCCTTCTTGGTCCCTTTTATAAAACATTGCTTCTTTTGAAGACGGAATCAAATCGATCATCCTTAGGCTAATTTTGACGAAATAATTATATACAACATTAACTTTAATTTTCAAGCCCAACTAACTGAAATGACATAAATATATGTTGATTGATTTCCTAAGAAGATCTTTTAAATCCATGGGAATTAGTTTGACAAAAACAATTAGTAAGTATAGGATTTTAGGAAACTACAATTCGTAGTTCAATAATTGTTAGGCACACCAAAATGGCAAAACGTTTACCCCCTGGTAAGTGTGTACATTGTATCAGATTCTTCGAAAAATTAACCTGGGATCATGTATTTCCTAAATCATGGTATCCCGATACCACTTCCCCCAATCTCGAGAAGTGGAAAATTCCTTCCTGTAAACCCTGTAATTCTGAATATGGAAGACTGGAAGACGATCTGATGATTAGAATTGGCCTTTGCTTAGATCCAAACGATCCGAAATCTCTTGGTATCCCACAGAAGGCAGTCCGAGCAATCAGCCCTCAATTCGCAAAAGATGAAAATGATACGCTACTGCGAGATGCGAAATGCAGACAGATTTTAGGCCAGGCTTCTTTTGGTCACAATGTGCCAGACCACGGTATGTACCCAAATTTCGGAAACGTCTTTAATGTGCCGAAGCAAAATCAAATTGCAATCAGTATTTCTCCAGAGAGCGTACGCAGGCTAACTGAGAAGATTGTGAGGGGAATCACTTTTATTGAGGATTCTCGTTACATTGAGTGGCCCTATAAAGTTTCGTTTTATGCTCTGCACGATAAAGATGCGTTTCCGGTCGTTAGTTTGATTAAAAGATTCGGAAAGGTGTATGCGAACGAGCCGGGTATCATCATCACGCGTGCAGTATTGCCAGAGGACAGACTTACCTCGCTCTACCTCATTGATATCTGGGGGCGATTCAAGATGTATGGGCACGTCGGTAAAGAGGGCGATAGGCTTTCAGCCTAACCCATAAGGAATAAGACGAGTTTTTAAGTCGGTTCAATCCATTGTTATGCATATGAAAGGAATGATCATGAACAAACTCATTACGTTTTTATTGGTAGTGGCATTTTTATCACTGACGTGTTCAGCATTTGCAGAAGAATCTGATAGGGTAATTAAAAAAGATTTCAAAGTGTTGCCAGACCCGAACTGGTCCATATTGCTTGGCACGCCATTAAAGACAACAAAAGATGAAAATAAACAGGTAGGTGTATTTAAAGCCGAATCCGGCCGGTCAAAGGCACTTAATTATGCGTGGGCTACAGGGGCGGTATTGGACGATACATGCATGGTAATTATTTGGATTAGAGGAGAATACGAAGATACAAGAATTGTTTATGAGGCGAAGAAGGAAAATAATTTATGTACAGTCTACATATCAAACTCAGATTTCGAAAGTCATTTCAAATATTGTGTATTTTTGGGAATCAGCACTGAAAGTGATAAAGGATTTAAGGCGTCTTTTGGAGGCGGACCAGTAGGAGACAGGGACCAATATTGGTTTGAGTGGGGCGATCCCTCATGCGTAACACCGCAATTCTATTGCACTCTGAAGTGACTAATGAGATGCCTAACGTGTCGCTCAGGCGAACCGGGTAAATAAAAGAATGAAGATACCTTATCAGGTACCATGCCCAAATTGCTCCGAGACCGTTGAAGTCAAAGCAGAATTGACTGAGAACAACTTCGTCATAGAATGCCCTCGTTGTGGGGTTCAAAAGGGCAATTTCTTTGATTCCCGGTTTCATATAGGCCAAGCTTTAATTTACTACTCTACATATGCACTTGCCTCGGGGGATACTAATTTCTCAATTCTGCTGAGCGCCATGGCTATGGATTGCTACCTCTCCCGACTTTACTACAAGTGGACAGAGATCCAAGAGCTCAAGGGTGGCAGTCCATTCAACCCAGAAGAAATTGAAAAGAAGATCGGAGAGGAGTTTATTAAGATTGGGAATTTTTTAGACAAGGTGAAAAAAGTAGAGGCTCTAATCTTTCCTGCAGGTACTTCGTCATTTATTGAATCCCACTCAGATCTACAAGATGAGATCAAAACTGATTTTCCTTCAGTTCTGGTGGATTCATTTGTAAAAGATATGCGAAATGAGATTATGTGGAAGAGAAATAATATTGTTCACATTGGTAACAAAAAATATAGACATGATGAGGCATGGAAATGCCTCAATTATGCAGAATTTTTTATCAAGGTATTCGAGAAGATTGAGGAGGCTAAATCCAGGGAAATAGGATCAGAGATTATTGCCTGATCACTCATCGGATGGTTTATGGCCACTGCTGATTTCAGGCGTTGTTAGCGAGGTAAGGAGAAAAAAATGATAAAGGTCTTTTCTTCCTTTGTTCCCATATTTATTCTCATATTAAACACCATCGTATTGTCTGCTGCTGAGGAAAAGCCAACAGTACTCCAATGCGTGAGCAACTCAATAGCACAAAGGGATTATCATTTCAGTCAACACGAATGGGTAGGTGAGAAAGATAAGCCGACAAATGAATTCAGGACTGGAACGTTGGCTAATCCCAATGATCTTATTTTACGGGATAAAGTATTTACTCGTCTCGATACAAACAAGCCTATTATCAAGAGCATTACCCCAAAAACAAAGTATGTGAACGAAGAACAAGTAGCCGAATTTGAAGGATTGGTCCTCGACCGAACAGATACCTTAATCACAATTATTTGGAAAAACCCTTTTGACAACAAATTTTGGTTTGCAGCTATTGATTTAAAGCATAAGAAGGCAGTTGTCAGTCACATATATGAAG
Source organism: Nitrospirae bacterium RBG_13_39_12 (assembly GCA_001805125.1). Lineage (GTDB taxonomy): Bacteria > Nitrospirota > Thermodesulfovibrionia > Thermodesulfovibrionales > SM23-35 > RBG-13-39-12. Next base: position 3,314 of record MHEF01000165.1, on the reverse strand, counting down.
GCATAACCTCTTTCGGCGTCGATGTTGAAACTCTTGATTGCAAATGATCTCTAACAATTGGCCCCACCGGATCGCCGAAAAATCCGGCTCCTGGTGAGCCGCGACGTTGAGGCTGTAGAAAAAGTCAATCTCGCGCGAATCCGGCCAGTTGGAAGAAAATGCAACCTCTGAGAATGCTCTGTATGCGACGATCTCATGGTGGGGAGGGGTCAAGAGACCCCCGGAAATCACCCCTTAATCGCGCTGAGGGAGTTTTTCTACAGGCTCGTTAGGTTTACCGAATTATCATTCAGAATTTATGTAAAGGGGGTGAATCATGCATAGAAATCAGTTCTTAATTGTGTTACTAGCGGTCGTTGTTTCATCATTCCTTGGGGGAATGCTAGTCCAATTGCTCAATACAAACTCCCTGGTTGTTGCTAAAGAACCTGGAAATTATTTTACGGAAGTAAGAACGAAAGCAGTTCATCTTGTAGGTCAAGACAATAAAATTCAAGCATCCTTTTATTTGGGTCTCCATGATTCTCCACAATTGGTACTCTATGATAAAGAAGGTACGAATCGTTTTAACTTTGGCCTTGCGCCTGCTGGCAATCCGGGGATGACATTCAACAACGAGAGCTTCAACAAACTTTTGGAATTTGACACAAAAAACAATCGTTCAAGTATTACCCTTTGGGATACCCAAAGCAAAATCGTGTGGCAGGCGCCATAAGATAGATGATTTTCCATAACCTAACAAATCACTCCAGCGGATGGCTTACAGCCACCGCTGACTTTGGCCGTGTGTGCCAGGCATGGCACAGAGCTTGTGAGGTGAAAGTCCTCACGCCAGGTATTAGCGGAGCCGAAGGCAAGGAGAAGGGCAAGGGCGTCACCGTGAGGCGGGGTCTGGAGGAAGCCCAATCCAAAAGCGCGGGGCGACGAACAGGAACCGGATAAGAAGTGTGGTACGCTTGGGGCGAGCGGGCACGTGACCGCGAAGCCCTCCATCCGTGATTGGGGCGTGCTTTATAAATCCGGCGTTTACGCGTAGAAGGTTCTGTGCTTTACCCCGGGAGATCTCCCATGTGCCTTGGGACGTCGCGTGCGACTGAAACTGGCTGAACGTTGAGGGATCAACGTTGACCGCAGGGGAGAAGTCAGCAGAGGGCATATTAGTCCTGCTCTGCAGGATGAAGGCCCGAACGGTAGAGGGGAAGACCCCCGGACGTGACAAGCCGGGTACTACATCCGTCAAAGCAGAACACTGCTACCCGAGAGGGCAAGGGATGAAACCTGATTGGCACACCGGATAAGGACTTCCGGTCAACGATTGTTTTCTTGACTTACTTTACCGAACCGCCGTATACGTGATCCGTATGTACGGTGGTGTGGGAGGAGAGGGGTCGTGAGACCTCTCCCTATCCCGATTAGGCTTAAAAAATAAAAGAATGAGACTGTTTTAATCTTTCTTTATAAAAATTACGTAAGGAGTGCAGAAATGAAGAAATTAATTTCTATAATTTTTTTCTTAGCAATCTTAAACGATTCCTTCGCCATCGCATTACCACCAAATGATTTCGAACCATGGAGAATGTATGCTGTGTATGAAACTGGTTATGATGTTGGAAAAGATATACTGAAGGGCGTATATGGAAATGCTTCTCTTCTTCATGGCTGCATGGAAAAATCAGATTATTCTTCGTGGAAAGCAAGTGGATGGGATGCTGAAACTATAAGAAAAGCAGAAAAGCTGTTTTTTTATGGTTGTATCAATGCAAATAGCAATAAAATGACCAAAGAAGAATTTATGAAAAATATGTTTAAGAACATGATGGAGAGTAAATAATAATTGAAAATCAGAATTCATCATTGGCTTAAAATGCATTAGGGATAGCCTAACAAGGCGCTTCAGTTGACGTGGAATAACCACATCAATTTTATTCAAGCTCAGTGCCCACGCAACTGAGCTTAATCGTTAGGCGTAAAAGTCATAGTGAAAGGGATGGATTTACAAATTCAAGTCGATGTGAAAACCCACGGGAGAAAACATGAAGACAATGATGCAGAAATCTAAGAAAGAGGGACATTGGTTCCTACGAGCTTTGACTGTGCTTTCGATCGGATGGATGGTCGCCGCCACTGCATCGTCTGCATTCGTAGCGGAGGGCATCTCGACCGAGGTGGGTCCTGAAGGTCCCGCCCAAACAGCATACTCCCCCTACAACGGAAAGCCGGGTCCCGTTATCATCGCCATTTCGGGGCACACCGGTCCCACTTCATATCAGGCCTATGCGGCTGAACTGGCCAAGCTTGGCTACTATGTGATCCTGGTCGATGGCAAGGATATCCTAAATCCCGAACATACCGGCCCTGCCAATTTGAGCAAAGCAATCGACCGGGCGCTGAATGCACCTAACGCAGTCCGAGGCAAGGTGGCTGTGATCGGTTTTTCGCAGGGTGGAGGAGGCGCGCTCTATAACGCAGCGAACATGACGGACGCTGTTTCCATGGTGGTGGCCTATTACCCGTACACCCGCACATGGGCGAACAATATCAACGCGCTTGTCAAGCGCTTCCGGGTTCCCGTGCTGGTGATGGCGGGAGGAAAAGACCGGCATAACGACTGCTGCGTGATCGAATCAATGAGGGCCATGGAAGCGGCCGCGAAAGCAAGTGGAGCGCAATTCGAACTCACGGTGTATCCCGAGGCCAACCACGGATTCAATCTCGAGACGGGCGCCCGCGGCGAACCAATCAGCGCCTATCGTCCCAACGACGCCCGCGATGCATGGCGTCGCACCGTTGAGATGCTAAAACATTACCATCCTTTGCAATAGTGGTCTGCCCGGTTAGTCGGCCTGGCTCATGTTCAACCCAGGCGCTGCTTCTACATTATGATCATTGGTCAGATCGAAAGAATTAATTTTGGAAAAGGCCCAACAAAGGCATCCAGGCGGGCGCAGCGGGGCCGCGCCGCTGATGCCTAGCATTGGGCGGCACCAAATAGTACATTACTATTAAAGGCGGATACCATGAAAAAGTTTCTCTTTACAGCGCTTATTTCAAACGATTTGGGGCTGTTCACACGTTCTTTGCCTATCGCTTGTGAGCTCCGCGATCGAGGACATCAGGTAACCTTTTGTAATCCGGCAAAGGCCCCGAGTAAAGTCATCTCCGATGCCGGTTTTAACAATCTCCCTATCAAGTGGAATCTATGTAACTTCCTGTCTGGAGATTTTGGCTTATTCAAATTATCAACGCTCTACGAGCTTTTCCGATCAAGACATTTAAAGCGGGACTTGGGAATCCTCAAATCAAACCTGAGGAGT
>MHEF01000164.1:6862-7704 GCA_001805125.1 Nitrospirae bacterium RBG_13_39_12 | reverse complement strand
GTTATCCTTGGCGAGGCATCTTTCACTATCACTATCATGTTAGCGCAGGGTTTACTTGCTGTTACTACCCCATAACCGTTCATCCTCCTCGCACCCCTCTTTTCAAGGGATCCTATCTACTGGGATATTGCATCAAGGAGTTTTTTTTCTTTTGAACGCATTTTAGTTTTTTGATATTTACCTTTTTCATGGTCATAATCTAAAAGGTGAAGAAGCCCGTGGATCAGAAGCAATTTCAGTTCTTCATAAAATGTCAGCCCGTGCTCGGCTGCCTGTCTTTTTGCCTGGTGAATGTTTATGACTATATCACCAAGAAGAATTTCGGAATGCGGAAATTTAGAGTCCGAAATTTGCGGGAATGAAAGGACATCTGTGGTTCTGTCTACACCCCGGTACAGGCGGTTCAATATCCTCATTTTGCTGTCATTAACCAGGAGGATGCTCAGTTCAGTTTTTTGGAGTCTGAGCAGAAGTAGCGCTTTTCTCAGATGGCTTCTTATTCTCTGCTGGTTTACCTTTATTAATCTTTGCTGGTTCTTTATGTAAATTTTCATCTATAAAATCAAAACCCGGATAGTCTATCCTCTTATGGAATATACCTGTGAGTATGTAAGAAAATCGTTTTTTTATTTCATGGATGTCTTTCAGTGTAAGCTCGCATTCATCGAGCTGGCCGTCAAGGAATATATGGTTTATTATCTTGTCTACAAGTGAAGATATCCTCGCCGGTGTAGGATCGGTAAGGACCTTTGATGCAGCTTCAACAGCATCTGCCATCATCACAAGTGCAGCTACACGTGTTTGCGGTTTTGGGCCTGGATACTTGTAGTCTTCTTCAGCAG
>MHEF01000164.1:0-6779 GCA_001805125.1 Nitrospirae bacterium RBG_13_39_12 | reverse complement strand
TCGATAACAGGTTCTGGAAGTTTGTATTGCTTTGCAAGTTCAACCCCTTCCTTAACATGGTTAGTTATTATCATACTGCTCATATGCGGTGTTAGTTTTTCATGCTTGCTGATTGAACCGCTCTGGTTCTCTACAAAATAATCCGGCATTTTTACTTTGCCGATATCATGGTAATAGGCACTTACCCTCGCAAGAAGCGGATTTGCACCTACAGCCTCAGCAGCAGATTCTACAAGATTCCCTACTATGACGCTATGATGATATGTTCCGGGTGCTGTAACCATAAGGGTTTTCATTATCGGCTGATCGAGGTCGAGAAGTTCGAGAAGGCTAATGTCAGTAGTAACTTTAAATGAATATTCGAGGATGGGTAGCAACACAGATACGGTTGCAGTAACACCGATACCTCCAAGTATGGCAAACATTATTGAAGGTGGTGTCATAGCTGTGAAAAGCATTCCTTTAAAAAGGAGCACTATTGTTACAGTTAAGACATTTGCTGTAATTACAAATAGCCCTCCTTTTAAAATAGATGATCTTTTTTTACATCTTATGATACTGAAGGCTGCGATGATACTGCCAACAAAAGCGTATATTGTGAAGGATGCGTCATGGAGCCACAGGCCGGTGAGCAGGCTGACTACGAAGGAAAATGTAATTGCGGTGTGGAAGTCAAATAGTAGCGAAACAAGCATTGCTCCTGCCGGAATAGGAATGCCGAAAAAAACACTGTTTAAGGCTTCAAGCTCCAGCCCTTTAGCGAGATTCAGCAGCATGTAACCGAAAAATCTACCTATCAATAGTGTGCTTATCAGCATCAGGCCGAGAAGCAGTAACATGTTGTATTTCTTTATATAGGCAGGCTTGTATCTCATTATGTCTCTGTACAGAATGAACAATAGCAGACAGGTGATAAAAAAACCGCCAATTATTTCTTCAATAACAAAATTTTCCTGAACTGACAGGGCAGCAAGGAAAGCGCATAGAATGATAAAAGATAACCGTATTATATGGTCGTGCTTGGTGAAAGCAGTCGGAACACCACTTGCTTTTGAAGGGGAACCTTCAATTAGTTTTTTAAAGAAATCAGTAATTCTGTGGGTTTTAATCTTCTGCCGACCGTTTTTCATATCTCTCGTAAGCCTTCACAATCTCCTGTACAAGCTTGTGCCTCACCACATCTTTTTCAGAGAAATATATAAATTTAATACCTTCTATATCGTTCAGTATCTTCTCCGCTTCTATAAGGCCGGAAAGCTTACCCGAAGGAAGGTCTATCTGTGTGATATCCCCTGTTATAACGGTCTTTGAATTATACCCGAGCCTTGTAAGATACATCTTCATCTGTTCGGATGTTGTGTTCTGTGCCTCGTCGAGAATTACAAATGAGTCGTTTAATGTCCTTCCCCTCATGAACGCAAGCGGTGCAATCTCGATAATTCCGCGCTCTATAAGTTTACCTGCCTTTTCTGCCTCCATCATATCTAAAAGTGCGTCGTAAAGCGGTCTGAGATAGGGGTTAAATTTCTCGTATATGTCTCCGGGAAGGAACCCAAGTTTTTCTCCGGCTTCCACAGCCGGTCTTGCGAGAACTATCCTGCTTATCTGTTTTTTTAGAAACGCATTAATCGCCATTGCCATAGCAAGATAGGTTTTCCCCGTACCTGCAGGTCCGATACCGATGACTATGTCGAAATTTTTTATAGCATCTATGTATTTTTTCTGTGTTTCTGTTTTTGGAATGATAAATCGTTTTTTTGAAGATACCGGGATATTGTTCAGGAACAGGTCCTTGACAGAAATATATTCCCCATCTGATGTGGCAGACCTTAATGCATAGCGTATGTCTTCAGGGTTGAGGTTATATCCGTTTGAGCTTATTGTTCGAATATCGTTAATAAGCCTTTCTGCTTTTTCCACGGACTTATCAGTACCCTGCAGGAATATCTTGTTACCTCTTTGAGAAGCTATTACCCCCAGGGTTTCCTCAATTACCTTGAGATTCTTTTCCAGCCCTCCGAAGAGGAGGTTGGATTCTTTTTCGCTGTCAAGTTCAATCTCCAGTGTTAACGTATGTCCTCCTGCTCAGTTTTAAATGTTACGAATGTATTCAAACCTTCAGATTTTTTTATTTTAACAGACAGAATTTCAGCCTCTTTTCGAGTGCTGAAATCGCCAACCATTATCTTATATAATTTTTCGTGTTTTTTTGTGTCTGCCGGTATAACAAAAGTTTTGTATCCTTTTTTATCAAGTCTTGCCTTTAAGACATCTGCATCGGAAGCATTTTTAAAAGCGCCTGCCTGAACAGTATACTTTCTTACTTTTGAAATATTTTGAGTTTCCTGAGGTATTTTCGTATCTTTGGGTTTTTCTATTAATTTAGTTTCTTTGGGTTGAATTGTTTGCTGTGGTTCTGTAATCTGTTCCGGAAGTTGGGCAGTTTCGTTGTTGTCTTCAGTGACTATATTTTTTTGTTCAGTATTATCATGAATTACAGGTGTAAGAAGGGTCTCATTTGCATCATTAGTACGGACGCTTTTCCCGACAAAATAACCGAGTGTGAAACTTAGTGAGGACGTAATGAGTATGGCTAAAATAACAAATCCTTTGCCTATAAAGAATACGTTGGAGTTTTCTTTTAAATCAGTCCTTTTCATAAGATAAGCATAGCATCACCATACGAGAGAAATCTATACCTTCTCGCGACAGCTTCCGTATAAGCAGTCTTTAATTTTTCCCAGCTGCAAATAGCAGAAGTTAGCATGAGAGGGGTTGACCTGGGAAGATGAAAATTTGTAATCAGGGAGTCAACAATTCTGAACTTGTATCCAGGGTATATAAAGGCATCTGTTATTCCCGATAATTTTCCATTTCGGGAGGTTACATTGCATCTTCCGCTGATGTAACCTTCTATTGCCCTTGTTGTAGTTGTTCCGACGCTGAAAACTCTATTATCCGAGACCTTTATCTTTTTGATTTCAGATATGAGATCTTTATCCAGCTCAAAATACTCTAAATCCATATAGTGTTCTTCTATATTTTCGGTTCTGATTGGTCTGAAAGTACCAACGCCTACATGGAGTGTAAGTTCTCTCAGAATTGTGCCTTTAGATTTGATTACCTTTAATAATCTGTCGGTGAAGTGAAGGCCTGCTGTAGGTGCAGCTATGGAGCCTTCTTTTTTGGCAAATACAGTCTGGTATCGTTCTTTATCTGATTCATCGGGCAAGCGCCTTATATAAGGTGGAAGAGGCATGTTACCTTTTTCCCAGATTATGTCCATGAAATCCCCGGAGTATTTAAAGACGGCTTTCTTCCCATTGTATAGCTCTAAGAGCATATTGTCAGAAATTTTGAGTGTTCCGTTAAATTTACCCTTTGTAAATACCTCCCAGGAATTATCCGGGTTTTTTCTTACCATCAGGATTTCTATATTGCCTCCGTTTTGTTTAATTCCTGTAAGTCTTGCAGGAAAGACCTTCGTATTATTCATAAGCAGGAGATCCCCCTTATTCAGATATGATGGAAGATCAGAAAAAAGTTTGTGCTCAATCGTCCCGTCTCTGTGAAGCACAAGGAGTCGTGAGCTTGAGCGCTCTTTTAATGGTCTTTTTGCGATGAGGGTTTTTGGAAGAGAAAAATCGAAATCAGCGACTTTCATATAACTGTATTGTTGTTCCCGGATAAAAAAAAGACAGGATTTCCTTATAATTCTTACCATCGCGTGCCATCTGGAGAGCACACCACTGGCACAAGCCTACTCCATGGCCGTAACCCTTGCCTTCGAATATAATCGAATCTCCGTCAGGTGTCATGTGGAAATTTGTGCTCGGTAGACGGCTCCAGCCAAGTGCTTTTCTGAAATCGTTTGCATTGATTGTGGTAACACCGGAATCGGAAATTATGTCGAGTTGGTTGACCCTTTTTGTTGATGTGTAGGATCTTATTGAGACTTCTTTTATTTCTGACAAGTTCAATGCCTTTTCTATTTCTGAAAGTTTAATTCTTTTTTCCCATGCAGAATAAGGAGATATCTCACAGGTTGATTCGACTGACTTTAAATAGGAATAACTTTTTCCAAATACATTCTCGGGAATTTCTGTTCTCCCGCCGCATGTTGAATGATAAAAGGCCTCTATGGGTCTGTTATCAAATGTAAGTATTTCAGCACTTGTTTCTTCAACAGCGAATGTTATCCTGACATCAGGATTATTACCCTTGTAAACCTGGTGGATAACAGAGGATGCAATATGATATACAGAATCTCCGTTCATCTGTTTCTGATATATAGCATATGTCCTTGATATAACAGCCTGTGCCTTAAGTGCTTCCATATCCCAATCCGGCCGGACTTCTACTGCAACAACATCTTTAACATAGTCCTCTATCGGGAGTTCATTTATAAGGTAAAGACCGTTTTTACCTTTCCACACGTCTATATTGCCTGTATAATGTGTTCCCATTACCAGAAGGTCTCCCTTCAAACTCCCGAGTTTTGTAATTTTCTCGTTCTTTTCCGGGATATCAGGATAAACATCATTAACTATTAGAACTTTTATTTTGTTTGAAGCATAAGTATTATTTATTACGATCGAGACACATAAAATTGTCAGAAGCATCCTCAATATTCTGTTCATTCCCTTTTCATCTCCTGCCAATAATCCAGAAAATAAAAGTCAACAATAAACTAATAAGTATACTTGTAGCTAATGGAAAATAAAAGGTAAAATTCTTTCTTTGTATTATGATGTCTCCGGGTAGTCTGCCAAGCCAGTGGATTTTTCCTGAAAGAAGTAATAACCCTCCGATAGCAATGATTACAACTCCAAAAATTATGAGAAACCTTCCAATATACTGAATACCATCTATCATATCGGTTTTTTGACTACTGCCTGCTGCTTACTTTTTTTTGGTATCTCTCCATCTCCGAATATACACATCCGCAATATTTCTGTCTGTAGAGCCCGAGTTCCTTTGATATTCTGGTACTATCTTTCCAGCCTGGCCTGAAATCCTCAAAATAAAAGGGGATAGAATATCTTTTCCCCATTTCCTTGCCTGTCTCTATTATCGTATCAAATTTCTGATACGGGCTTACAAGAAGAGAAGTAGTAAAACCGTCAAGCCCCATTTTTTTTGCGGTTTTTGCTGCCTCTTCAAGTCGCAGTGAGTAGCATATAATGCACCTGTTTTCTTCATCGTTTACCACAGCCCGAAGAAACTCTTTCAGACCGTAATGGTCAACATATTCTATATCAAGACCCCATATACTCTCGAGGTTCTGTAAGGATTCAAGACGCAGCTGGTATTCGGTGTATGGATGGATATTCGGATTAAGCCATAATCCTTTTACATCAATGCCTTTTGAGTCAAGGCTCTTGAGCGGATATAAACTGCAGTTGGCACAACATATATGCATTAAAAGCTTCATATATGATTATACATTATATTTAACAAGAGCTTTTTTAAAAGAGGGTAATTGTGCGGAAAAATGCAATCAAAGTGTTATCCGTAACCCATGTGAAAGCAGACCCTTTGAATAATTAAAGTTATGTCAGAACAGTATCCTTAAATGGCAAAGCTCGGTTTTTTTTCGGTTTTTGAGAATGCCAGTATTCCGAGAAACACAAGGTTTATAACAGGTAATAGCATTAAGAGGCCTAACCATTTGTTTCTGTTCAGATTTTCCGTTATACACATCCAGAGGTAAATACCAATAAAGATATTGACTAAAGGAACAAGCAGTAAAAGAATCCACCACCAGGGTTTTCCGGCGGACCCTACAACAGCCCATATTTGAACAAGTGGAATCCACGCGGTCCAGGCAGCAGTAACATTGAGTGTCTTGGCAATCAGGAATAGGCATAAGCAAAAATATATGTATAAAGCGATTTCTACGACCAAGACTGTTATTCCGAAACCAGTCATCAGGGCTGATAATCCCATAGGCAGTTCTGGCATACCCGGCAAACCTTCCTCGGGTTCCGGGAATTTGGGAAATCCTGCTGGGGGTTGCATGCTTCTTTGTGGTTCAACTTTTTGTGGTTCAGGCGGTGGCGGTGGCTGCATCGGAGCAGCTGTCTGCTCCTGAGTTTTCTGAAGTTGAATTTCTGGTGAAGGTTGTTTCTCAGGCTGTGGTTCTTTACTTGCAGAAACAGCAGGTTTTTTTGTGGAAATTTGTTCGACTGATGGCTGTGTACCTTCTTTGATTTTATGTTCCAGTCTTTTCTGGGTGGAGACACTTAATACCGGTGAGAACTTTGGGTCAAGCAGATACGCCTCTTTAAAATATCCATTCGCTTCATCATATTGTCTAAGTTCATACAATGCATAACCTATCAGATAATATGCAGACGGGTCAGGTTTGTTTTTTGTGTAGTCTTTTAAAAGTGTTACTGCTTCCTTATACTTCCCGCTATAGTAATATTTAAGAGCCTTAGCATATGAAGTATCCGTGTTTGCAAAAATTGAGGTGGATGCTATAAGTAACGAAAGAATCAAAGCAAGAATAAAAATGATTTTTTTCATAAAACCCTCCTTGCCGAGGAAATTTCATTATGGGTTATTGCAAATAATAATATCTCTTTAAAAATAAAATATCTTCCTGCCTGACAAATGTATGTTACTGGGAAAAGCTTATCAACTTATAGGGGATTTAGTCAAGCAATTTTAGGTTTTGTATCTTAACCCGAAAAATGCAGTTAGATTTTAAAGCTGGTAGGCACATATGCATCTCTCCTCAGCGAGTCGCCGGGGCGACAAAATCTCTTGAATGC
>MHEF01000163.1:11105-12583 GCA_001805125.1 Nitrospirae bacterium RBG_13_39_12 | reverse complement strand
GTGGCGGAATTGGCAGACGCAAGGGACTTAAAATCCCTCGTTCCAAAAGAGCGTACCGGTTCGAGTCCGGTCTCCGGCACCATAACATAAATAAATTGTATAACTTAAAACATTAGACCTATTTGTCCGCCGACTCTCCAGTTGTTTAAATCAAACTCATAGTCTTTGAAGTCTTCAGTTATCTGGTACTTTCCATTTATGCCAATAAAAAAATTATCTATTTTGTAATTAATATCAGCAAAGAATTGTCCGCCTAACATCCAGTCGTCAACACTATCAGAAGAACCGCCTCCGGAGACTTCAAATTCACCGTAGTTATATGAAATACCAGCGCCAAGATCAAAGGCCAGGCTCGGGGCAGCTTCTGCTGAATATTTTAAGTTTAATTCGATCGGAACCAGGGTTAATTCTGTATTACCGAAAAAGGCATCTCCCTCAGGATTAGCGTAGCCGACTTCCAGCCCAAGGTACAGGTTTTGCATAATAGTAGTGTATCCTTCGAGTCCAACATATAAGCCTGTATCAACATCAGCATCCTTCAGATTATCATCTGTGAACTTGATGTAATCAAGCTTTACCGCAATATTGCTGTTTCCAAGAGGAGCTTTTTCTGCTGCATAGACGGCAGTAGATGCTGTTAAAAAAACTACAAACAGTAAAAGGAATAACACTTTTTTCATGGTTTGCCTCCTTAAAATAATTTGTGCTGTTTGTGACATATTTTCATTTCAATAATCTTTTAATAATCACCTCCTTTAAATAGAATATAAAGTATGCCAATCTAAACAATCCAAAACAGTAACTTATTCTACATGCATAGTTTAAAATAATTTTTATATTAAATCAAAGATTAAGATATTGGTAATGTTATGTAACATTTTTCTTGATTTGGATTTTATGTTTTGGTACTCTAATCACAGGGGGCTGGGTCAAAAAAATTGATCTTAAAGTAATGCGAAGTTATCCCAAAAATTTATTTCTATTATTTCCATTGCTCGTGTTGTTTTTGATATCCTGTTCCATGCCGACTGTCTCAAGGGATGACGAGGGTTTTTCATGGGAGCAGATTAAAGCCGAGCATTCTGACTTAATGGATGAAAAGCCTGATATCTTGTTTTCAAGAGAACCTATGTACGCGACCATTGATGGCGGGAAGATAGAAGTTAGGGGAAAATACTACAAGTCCCTTAACATTATTATATTAAGGGAGTTTGCTGATATCTTTGACCTTGTTCATGAGTACCGGCATGTCTGCGGAGATGATAAATGGGATAAGTACCATCATTTCCCATTAGTGGAATATGATACAAGTGTTTTTTTTGTTGATGACGGATTCGTACTAAAATAGCTTTATAAAATCAAGCAATAGATAAGGCAGACAAATATAAACAGGTAAAGAATTAAGAACTAATTGATGAAGTAAAGTTTGGAGGTTTTCAAATGTACGGGATTCATATTAATATGCACCCATCTGCAAA
>MHEF01000163.1:5866-11089 GCA_001805125.1 Nitrospirae bacterium RBG_13_39_12 | reverse complement strand
ATACATCGATTATCATGTCCGAGTTATAAACAGAACACCAAGAAAGGACATGTCAAAAGCAGGTACGCATTCAGTAAAAATGCAAAAAACATGAGAGACGCAATTGAAAAAGCAAGCAAGTATTCGTTGGAATGGCAGGCTCCCATCTATGTCTGTAAAAAATGTTTTACTGCCAAGAGAAAATTTGAATGCAGTTTTTGAGATTCAATTATCTTTTTTTCAAGTCCAGAAATATTTTAAGCGGTGGTCTGAAATTCCTTGCCAGCATCGCATATGTAAAATCTGCCGGCTTAATGTATTTATCAATATCTTTCGAGCAATAAGGGGCTAAGCAGTCTGCAACTATATCCCTGTAATGGCCGGAAGGTAATTTATCCGTACAGTTCCATAACTTGCCAAGCAGATTATATAACCTCCTGGCTTTTACTTTATCAGTTAATAGTTCTTTATACTCTATAAGCTTTAAAACTTCATCTCTTAATTTTCTTGGTGCATGCCCTGAAATAACCCCCTTTATTTTTGTCATACTTCATCTGCTCCTTTCTTTTTTGGTTAGAGTGCTGTTTATTGAATCATGCTGAGTAGAGGGACTCTCATAATCACAGGTTATTTATGATTGCGAAAGTGTTGATACCCCTCTGCTGTAAAAGGCTTTTCCCTCCCGGATGCATCTACAATTACTCTTTCTGATTTTGTAATCTCCCCGATATGTATTGCCTTAATATTTTTTCTGGCAGGCGCTGTGAACAAAAGTTCATAATCTTCTCCGCCTGACAAAGCCAAATCCATCGGTGAAATAGCAAGGCAGCAAGCTGCTTTTATGAGTTCAGGAGAAATAGGAATTTTTTCTGTATATATCCTTGCACCGACCTTGCTTTCGTTGCAGATACGGGATAGATCAATTAAAAGCCCGTCACTTATATCTATCATCGATGTTGCGTATAGGGAGAATTTCTTTGGATCTCTTGCCTTTGGCATAAGATGTCTCCTGAGCAATGGGTCGACTGTATTCCGGGACAAACCATCTTTTGAGGATTTTAAGCGCAGGTAACGAAGTCGAGATGCTCTTTGTTTTTTCCTTGAAGTTTGAAGCAAAGGGATAGAATTATTGACCTTCTTCAGTAATTCAAGCCCACATGCCGAGTCGCCGAGGTTGCCGGTTACATAGATTCTGTCACCTACATTTGCCCCGGAGCGTGGGATGTGTTTTTTTACGTATCCAATGACTGTTGCAGATAATGCCATACCTCTATCAGTAGATGAAAAGTCACCTCCGATAAGGATCGTTTTGTATAGATCCAGTGCATCCTTGACGCCATCAAAAAAATTATTAATAAATTTTACATCAGTGTTTTTGTTTACTGCTATATTCAGCAAAATGTAAAGAGGGGTTCCTCCCATGCCATAAATATCACTTACATTAATTGATACCAGTTTAAAGCCAAGCTGATAAGTTGTTGTAAACCCGAGGTTGAAATGAATTCCTTCAACCATCATATCAGTTGTTACAAGCAGGTTATTGTTAATCGGTTTCAGAACAGCAGAGTCATCGCCTATGCCTACTAAAATGTTCCTGGATTTTTTTTCAAATTTTTTTCTTATTTGCTCTAACAGGGATAATTCCCCTATTTGCGAAAGATTCATGTCAGATAGTCATTAGTGTATGGCTTTTTTTGATTGTTTTTGCAGACTCTTGATTTGGGGCTTGTTTTTAAGATTATTTTTTTTAAGGGCGACATTAAGTACATCATCCATTGTCTCGGCAAATGCAAACTCCATATCCTTTTTTATGTATTTTGGAATATCCTCAAGATCTTTCTTGTTCCTGCTTGGAATAATCACTTTTTTTATTCCCAACCTTTTTGCAGCAAGTGTTTTTTCCTTAAGCCCTCCGATTGGAAGAACCCTGCCTCTCAATGTGACCTCTCCTGTCATTGCAATATTTTTGTTTACAGGACGTCCTGTGAGGGCTGATGCAATAGATGTTGCCATTGTAATACCTGCAGAAGGCCCGTCCTTTGGTATTGCGCCGGCAGGGACATGAATGTGCAGGTCTGTCTTGGAAAACATCTCATCTTTTATCCCAAGTTTTATTGATCTCGAACGTATATAACTCAGGGCAGCCTGAGCAGACTCTTTCATTATATCTCCAAGCTGGCCGGTTAAAGTAAGATTTCCTTTGCCCTTCATGGTTGTCGCCTCTACATAGATGATATCTCCACCTGATTCTGTCCATGCAAGGCCTGTAGCCACACCAACCTCGTCTTTTTCAATCTCTTCTTCGGGCAGGAATTTTGGTATGCCCAGGTATTTATTGATATTCCGTGTACTTATTACAAAAATTTTATCTTTACCCTCAGCTATTTTTTTTGCAACTTTCCTGCAGAGATTTGCAATCTCCCTCTCGAGATTTCTTACACCTGCTTCCCTTGTATACTGTGAAATTATATTGAACAGTCCCGGCTCTGTGATCTTTAATACCTTGTTACTGATACCGTGTTCATCGAGCTGTTTGGGTATCAAAAAGTTCTTTGCGATACCAAGCTTTTCTTCGGTCGTATAGCCGGACAGATAGATTATCTCCATTCTGTCTCTCAGAGCATTTGGTATGGTATCCACAAGGTTGCCGGTAGTAATAAACATCACCTTGGAAAGGTCAAAAGGCACTGCGAGGTAATGGTCAGCAAACGAATTATTCTGCTCCGGGTCAAGAACTTCAAGGAGAGCGGATGAGGGGTCTCCCCTGAAGTCCATTCCTATCTTATCTATCTCATCCAGCATGAATACGGGGTTGTTTTTCCCTGCTGTTTTTATTCCTTGTATTATCCTTCCGGGCAGCGCACCTACATAGGTTCTTCTGTGTCCTCTTATCTCTGCCTCGTCCCTGATTCCTCCGAGTGACATGCGGACAAATTCTCTTCCCAATGCCCTCGCAATAGACTTTCCGAGAGAGGTCTTTCCAACACCCGGGGGGCCAATAAAACAGATGATGGGACCCTTCATTTTTTCCTTTAACTTTCTGACACTCAGATACTCTAAAATGCGCTCTTTAACCTTCTCAAGATCATAGTGGTCCTCATTAAGAACTTTCTCGGCAGCTTTTATATCAAGGTTATCTTTTGTAGACTTGGCCCAGGGCAGCTCAACTATCCAGTCAAGATATGTTCTGACTGTAGCTGATTCAGCGCTGTCAGGGTGCATTTTTTCGAGACGTTTGAGTTGTTTTTCAGCCTCTTTCATAACCTTTTCAGGCATTTTTGCTTCTTCAATTTTTTTCCTGAATTCTTTTATCTCTTCTGTTCTTTCATCAATATCACCGAGTTCCTTCTGTATTGCTTTGAGCTGTTCTCTCAGGAAATACTCACGTTGTGTTTTGTCTATTTCACCCCTTGCTTCAGATTGAATCTTCTGTTGTACAGTGAGAAGCTCGATCTCTCTTGATAGTATTTCGCTAACCCGCTTCAATCTGCTGATAGGGTCAGCTATTTCAAGTACCTCTTGTGCCTGTTCAGTTTTTAATCCAAGATTTGATGCAATAAGGTCGGCAAGTCTGCCAGGTTCTTCAATATTTTCAACGACTCCCATTATGTCAGGAAGAACGGTCTTTCCTAAAGAGACAACCTTCTCCAGATGTTCTTTTGCGGTTCTTATTTGTGCTTCATTTTCTATAGTAAGCTGAGGATGTTTTAGGTCATCTATCTTTTCTATAAAGGCTTTAAAAAATGGCTCTGTTTGAGAGTACGTCAGCGTCTTTGCCTTGCTCAGGCCCTGCACGAGTATCTTAACCCTTCCATCTGGAAGCTTGAGCATTCTCATTATAATAGCAACCGTACCCGTGGAGTAGAGATCTTCGGGGGCTGGATTTTCTATATTCAGATCTCTTTGTGTAAGGAGTAGTACCATTTTGTTTGAGCCGAGGCAATAGTCTATGGCCTTTATAGACATCTCTCTTCCAACAAAGAGAGGGAGTATCATGTAGGGGAATACAACAATGTCCCTTACAGGGAGCACGGGAAGGTTATCAGGTATCTCAATCTCTTTATCAATCTTTTGTTCAACATCTACTACATCAGCCATATTAACTCCTTATCAGTTTTATAGTTCATTATTTTTTATTTTTTCAGCTAATTCAATAAGATAAATTTTAAGCTGTTCGGAAACCTGAGGATTCTTTAATGACAGGTCAATTGTTGCCTTAAGGTAGCCAACTTTATCACCTGCATCATATCTTTTCCCTTTAAACAGATACCCGTATATCGGACGTTTTTTGAGCAAACCTTGAAGTGCATCTGTTAATTGTATTTCAGCATTTTTACCCGGTCCGATGCCTTCAAGTATCTCAAAGATATCCGGAGTAAGAATGTACCTGCCGATTATTGCCATGTCTGACGGAGCATCAGCTGCTTTAGGTTTTTCTACGAGACTTTTAATTCTATATACACTTTCTCTTTCTTTTTTCCCTTCAATAACTCCATATCTGTTTATATCTGATACCGGGACTTGTTGCAGTGCAAGTATAGGAGAATTGAATTCATTGTAAAGGTTAATCATCTCATGAAGTAAGAGTGTGTCAGGGTCAATAATATCATCACTCAAAAGGACTGCAAAAGGTTCATCTTTCACAAAAGGTTTGGCACAATGTATGGCATGTCCAAGCCCAATAGCGGCTTTCTGCCTTATATATGCAAAATTAATGTGGTTCAATCGACTAATCTCTTCAAGAAGTCTCTTTTTACCTGTCTTTTTTAAGCTTTCTTCGAGTTCAAATGCAGAATCAAAATGGTCTTCGATTGCCCGTTTGTATTTGCCAGTGATAATTATAAACTCTTCAATACCACAGGCACGGGCTTCTTCAACAGCATACTGTATCATAGGCTTGTCGACTATAGGGAGCATCTCTTTGGGAGATGCCTTTGTTGCCGGTAAAAACCTTGTTCCAAGGCCACCGGCAGGTAATATTGCCTTTTTAATCTCTTTTCCCATATTGTTTTTGTATATTTTTAAATATTACACAAATATAATTGATAATTCAAGGAAAGCTGGGTAACTGTTCTGCTGTCCAGTGATATAGTGATATAATGTGTCTCTTTTATTATATAGCATATTGAAGTGGTAAATATACTTGAAACTGATTCAAGAAAGGAAATCAGAGGTAGTTTTATAAAAAAAAGTCAATATTATGCTTTACAATATAAATGAGCTTAAAAATTAGATTAATTAATA
>MHEF01000163.1:5114-5785 GCA_001805125.1 Nitrospirae bacterium RBG_13_39_12 | reverse complement strand
TATTGCTTTTAGTGCTTCGTCTTTCAGGTTTGCATAACGTTTGGCAAACTTGGGCAGAAACCTTTCGAACAGTCCAATAATATCGTGAAGGACTAGCACCTGCCCGTCACAATAGGGCCCTGCACCGATACCAATAGTCGGGATTGAAAGTTCTTCTGTAATCTTTTTTGCTAACCCCATCGGTATTGCTTCAAGCAGCAAGGAAAATGCGCCGGAGTCTTCTGTGATACGTGCTTCCTCTAAAAGTCTTTTTGCGGATTCCTCAGTTTTCCCCTGTACTTTATATCCACCCATCCTGTGAATCGACTGCGGGGTGAGCCCTATATGTGCCATAACCGGGATATCTGATCTGCTAAGAGCTCTTATATGTTCTGCAACCTCAGCTCCTCCTTCTATCTTGACGGCTGAAGCGCCGGCTTCTTTTAAAAATCTTCCGGCGTTTCTTAATGCATCTTCAACACTCGTTTGATAGGACATAAAGGGCAGGTCTCCGATAACCATTGAGGTATTGACTGCTCTCGAAACAATCTTTGTGTGGTAAATCATTTCGTCCATTGTAACCGGGAGTGTATTGTCAAGACCCTGGACAACCATACCTACTGAATCACCAACAATGATTGCGTCAATGCCTGCCTCGTCAACTATTTTTGCAAACGGATAATCATAGGCGG
>MHEF01000163.1:0-4895 GCA_001805125.1 Nitrospirae bacterium RBG_13_39_12 | reverse complement strand
ATTTTTAAAAGTAATTAATTATGATGATGCGCCTATTCTTGCCTCAGCGGTGGGCTCGGGTGCTGATTTCCTCATCACATGGGACAGGAAGCATTTTATAGGCAAAAATATCCATATCCACTCAAACTTGAAAATCGTCACCCCGGGGGAATTTTTAAAGTATTTCAGAGAATACGTCGAATAATTCCTATTGAAGAAATAAGAGAATTTGGTCAGGTTGGTTGCTAAGGGAGCAGCCTAAGATTTAAAGGGGATAAGTTGCATAAATTTTATGCTCATAGCAAGGAAGGGAAGCTGGTTGATGAATGGCACCGGCTTGAGGAGCACGAGGGGACTGTCCCAGATTTACGGACGGAGCGAAGCAGAATCGTAGAATCGGGACTGTCCCCGGCTAAGAGGAGCGCGGCCCAGTTTACAGCAGAATTCGGCTGCGGGGAGTGGGGACGATTGGCAGGGCTGTGGCAAACAACATTCTTTTATCCTGTCAGGTATACAAAAACTATACAATGAAATTCTCGGTAGCAGGTCAGTTTGAAATTGATAGATTAAAATTAAGGAAAGATGGGAAAAAAGTCTTGAACCCTTATGAAATCTGCATGTTTTCTTAAATTATTTGGTGGGTTGCCTAATATATCTGAACACCATCCCCATACAACTTGCAATCCATTAATACGCGAATGAGAGGATTCGGGGTCAAACCTTCAATCTTCATTTAAGGATTGAAGAATAGAGACAGACAGGAATAAATGGCAAGACAACTGAGGATAGAATTTGAAGGAGCTTTTTACCACATAACCTCACGTGGCAACCAGAGGGAGAGGATTTATTTTGAAGACGGAGACAGAGATAGTTTTTTGGAGATTCTCAAGAGGACGAAAGAAAGATACGGCTATCATCTACATGCCTATGTGCTTATGGATAATCATTATCATTTGATGGTAGAAACGCCCAAGGCAAATATTTCTCAGACGATGCAGAACATAAATACGAGCTATACGGTTTATATAAACAAGAAACATAGACGGAGCGGGCATCTGTTTCAAGGTAGATTCAAGGGGATGATAGTAGACAAGGATGAATACCTCGTTACCTTGAGCAGATACATACATCTTAATCCGGTAAGAGCAGGCGTGGTGCAAAAGCCGGAAGAGTACAAATGGAGCAGCTACGGTTTCTATATCGACAGTTCAAACAAAGATACGTTGGTAAATACGGGAGACACCCTATCGATGTTTTCAGGGAAAAAGCGGCAGGCAGTGAAAGCATACAAGGAATTTGTGGATAGAGGTATTGGGAAAGAAGATAATCCGTTGAAGGACGTAGAGGCGGGTATCCTTCTCGGGCGCATCTCATTTAAGGAAAGGATAAAGGCCTTGCTGGAAAAAAGGAAAGAAGATGAAGAAATTCCACAAATAAAGAGACTCCGAAACACGATACCCATAGATCGCGTAATAGAAACATGTTGCAGATATTATGACAAAGGGAGTGAGGAACTGCTTCGGAGGCGAAACGGAGAACGGGGGATGGCCATATATTTATCAAAGCTATTTAGTGGCGAGAAGAATATAAAGATAGGGAAATACTTCGGCATCAAGGGGCCGGCAGTGAGCAACATCATAAAGGCAATGGAAGGCCGGATGGAAACCGACAAAAGGTTAAAAAGCAAAATCGAGAATCTAAAGATGCGGGTTATAAATGAAGAATGAAGGTTTGACCCCAAATGCTATGCTGAAAGGAGCAAAAAGGAGAAAAGAGATAAGCAGGAAGGCAAAAGAAGCTGTAGAGAGATATGGATACAGCCAGAAAGAGGTAGCTGACTATCTGGGGATACATTACTCAACGGTAAGCAGGATGGTGAATAAGAGAAAATGAGATTATGCAAGAAACAAGACCTGACCCTCTATTTCCTCTAGCCGAAAAATTTAAGGGTAAAAAAAGCATAGGAGAATGGTTCTTCCAGAAGGCTTATACATAGTAAATAAAAATGTCCTTGAAAAGGATAATAAAAAAATAACTCAACTGAAGAAGACGAAGTGGGATATAGTAATAACTGATGAAGTACACCATTATGCACATAAAACATGGCTGAAAGAGCTTATCGATGAAAATAAAACTAAGGCTCTTTTCTTAACTGCTACTCCTTTTCAATTAGCAATATCTGAGCTAAAGCAATTACTGTCTCTCCTGAATGATCAGGTATATGATGACCAATCATTTAAAAATTATAGAAATAAAATGACTGTGCTGTTTAAAGGGCAGGCAAGAAAAGAGGAAGTTCTAAAAGAAATACGTGAGGCAAAAAAGGATACCGAAACTTTGCTTCGAGATTACATCGTAAGGAATCAGCGGAATGACAAGAGGTTGTATCATATTGTCAATAATGATATGCACAGTCCTAAGATTGAAGAAATTGCCAATTTCAGTGTGATCGATGAAGCAACACTCAGCGCTTTTCTATCAAATAGAAGCCTTATACGAATTAATGAGGACTTCAAGTATTGCTATTTGAAATGCAGGGATCACCTATTGAGTCATAAGCAAAGAACTTTTGTGGCGACTTTATTAAGAGAGATATTGTCTTCTTATTCTCAATTCAAGAATAGTGAAACAGGGACGAAGATAACCCAGAAGAATCATCTAATGAAGTTTCCGAAGGATGAGTCTCATCCAAAAATTAAAACACTGGCTTGGCTCGTGAAAAAAATAAGCGGTGATGAGATAAAGAAGTTCGAGGAAGGTAAGAAAGAAACCATGGAGAAGATCTTAGTATTCGTAAAATTCATTGGAGTAAAACATGAAGGAGGAGGAACCCTAAAGATTCTCAAAAGATTGTTGAACAAGACAATAAAGGATTTGCTCGGACAAAGATTAAAATCGGGGCGAAAACGCAAGCAAGAAATGTTCGAGCTGCAAGAGTGGCTTCACCTCAACTGGTTGAAAAACTTAAAGCAGTTGGATTATGTCAAGAAATGCAATTTAGTCATAGAAGAAAATTCCTATAGAGTTAATCAGCCTGATAACGGAAGCGGTAATTATTTTACGAAACTTAGCAATGCTCTTACTAAAGGCTACAGTCAGTATCTTTTGTTAAACAAAGAACTGAGGAAGAAAGAGCAGGATTTTATTAAAAGGCAAATTCTTGATATGGAGAACGAGTGGAAAAATTGGGCTCGATGCAGAAATTGCAGTGATGAAAGTAGTTATACTGACACGGGTTGTATCGATTGTAAAGATTTTCAAGACGGCTTTGATGGGAATTTAACAAGAGCTCGCAGACATAAAGAGCGGGCGGAGAACCTTATGAAAAATCTTTATTCGCGATATGTTACCAGGGATATAGTTGCTAGCTATACAGGGCAGGACTTTAGGACAAGAGAGAGCCATAGACAAGGTTTTAATAGTCCTTACGCTCCCCTTGTTCTCATTGCGAGCAGTGTGGGTGAAGAAGGTATTGATTTGCAGACATACTGTTCACACATAATTCATTACGATTTGGAGTGGAACGCAGCCAAGATGGAACAAAGGGAGGGACGTGTTGATAGAATAGGGAGACTTTCAAAAGAACCAGTAAAAGTATATTTCTTGCTGTGTAAAGATACTTATGAAGAACGAATCCTTCAAATTGTAAAAAACAGAGAAAGATGGTACAGATTAGTCATGGGAAGAAATAAGCTGTTGGAAAATGATGACATAAATGAACAAACAATAATGTCACTAAATGCGAAAGAGTTTAATAAATTATCTCTGGATTTAAGACCAAGATAGAGCTTCTTTACAGGTCTCTCTCCCCCCGTCCCTCAGTGGCTGCCCCAACCCCTCCCTTAAAAGAGAAAAGAAATATCCTCGGCTTTCTCTGCCAGAAAATGATAAAATGATACATCATGAAGCCCCGGAAGAGGATCAGTCGTGGCAAGGCCTGAAAAGCTAAAATCCCGCCTTTCATCACAGGCTCGTTTTTTGTTTAACAATGAACTCTGGGATGAAATTACGGTGCGCGTAAACAAAGCGAAGCGTGTGAATGCTGCTGTTGCTTATCTTAGTAAGACCGGCTCTGAACTTCTCCCTTTGAAAAAAGGCGATCGACTTGTACTTGATATGAGCATAGCAGCTGTGCGTCAAGGCGTCACTGATCCAAGAGAAGTACAAAAGTTCATCGATCGTGGGGTCCATGTCTTTAGTCGCAATTCCCTTCATGCGAAATTCTTGATTATCGACAATGTGCTTATTACTAGTTCAGCAAATATCTCCATGAATTCACGTGGTGTGCTTGATGAGGCTGGCATATTGACTACTGACCCTGTAGCTATACGCAGGGCTCTAAGCTTTTTCGATAAGCTTTGCTCGGAGCCCGTCCGTGCGCAGTACTTAAAGGAATGCCTAAAGGCCTATCAGCCACCGAAATTCAAGGCTGCAACGACGATACCACACCGTAAGCCTGGCCAGCGCGGTAAAAGAATAGTCCAGGCAAAATTATGGTTTATTGGAGGACTTAGGCTTGTTGAAGTATCAAACAAGGATGCATCAACTATCGCGAGAATTGAGGATAAAGCAGAACGTCAATTGGCCAACCCGGAAAAGACGAGTGTTTCTTGGGTACGATACAGTAGGCACCCAAAATTTCTCGATCAGATTCGGGTCGGTGACTGGGTAATTCAGTGCATGAGCGATGGCAAATCAAAATATGTTGAGGCACCCGCACAGGTGCTTGGACAAGATTTGTATATATCTCATACCGGAAAAAAATATCACATGCTCATGCTTGAATCGCCAGATGCGGGAGAGGCAATATCTCTATCCGAGTTTCGTCAGAAAGTCAAAACATTGGAACCCCTCCTTGATAATAAAAGTCCTCGGACTAAACCTATTGCAAATCAAGATCACGCTGATGCAGTTCT
>MHEF01000162.1:6531-25515 GCA_001805125.1 Nitrospirae bacterium RBG_13_39_12 | reverse complement strand
CACATATGAGGAGAAAAGTGTAACCTATGTACCTGGAACAAAATGTAACCCATGTACCCGGATCGTACCCCAAGATTTGCTAACAAATCGCTCCACTGGGAGGGATTCCGCTACGCTCCATCCCTCCCAGTGATCTCGGCGTTATGCCATAAAACGGACAATTGACAAAAACACAAATACATAGGTATGATATAAAGTAATACCGGAGGTGTTTTTATGGGCAAAACAAAAATTGCGATTACCTTGGATGAACAATACATTGATCAATTGGACACATTTGTGAGTAAACGTATTTTTCAGAATCGCAGCCAGGCTATTCAGGAGGCTGTGAAGGAAAAACTTGCACGGATAAAACGCACCCGTCTTGCAAAAGAATGCGCAAAGCTTGATCCGACCTTTGAAAAGGCAATTGCGGATGAAGGATTAACTGGGGATCTGAGCCAATGGCCCGAATACTAAGGGGTGACATTCGATGGGCCGATTTGAACCCTGTGCGGGGCCGCGAGCAAGCAGGCTTACGGCCTGTTTTGATTTTAAGTCAAGATATTTTTAATGAACGGTCGGGAACGGTTATTGCCGTAGCTCTAACCAGTCAGCCTCAGAAAGCAGGATTTCCTCTTATCCTTGAATTAAAAACCTCAAATTTACCCAAACAGTCATGGGTAAAAATAAGCCAGATTCGGACGCTTTCCGTTGATAGAATTGGAAAAATAATCGGAAGAGCTTCTCCTGAGGAAATAGAACAGGTTGTTGACGGACTGAATGAGATAATAGGCGCATAACACTTATGCGGACTTCGTCTCACTACGCCGCACAGTTTAAGCGTTAAACAAGCATGACTGAGCAAATCAAGAAAGAAAAAGGCGTCTACGGAACGCACTGGGATACCATGCACGGGGGCTATTTTTCCGATCCCCTGGTAGCTGCTCCGCTTGTCCAGAAAATCAAGGATCTCTCCGGCAAGTCGAAGGTTGAGGTGATTGTCGACCTGGGTGGCGGCACCGGGTTTCTGCTATCGCAGCTACTAGTGTCTGGAGTTGAGCCTGGAGTCTCTCTCGTGAATCTTGATGATTCCGCTACCCAACTTGACGCCGCAAGGTTGACTGGAGCTTCCTGTATCCGTGGTTCAGTGGGTACATTCTTAAGGCGAGAGGTAGGGCCTCAAGAAAGACGCTTCTTGTTTATTATGCGCTCCGTTCTGCACTATTTCGGAGAAGACGGTCTAAGTCCAGTGCTTCGGCACTTGCGTGCCCAGGCAAAGCCAGGAGAATTTTTCGTGCACCAGACGGCATCGTTCTGTCGCCAACAGGATGCAAATTGCCTGAACAAGATTTACAAGATGATGAGAACGCGGAAGTGGTATCCAACAGTCGATTTTCTCTGCGGGTGCCTGAGAGCGGAAGGATGGCAGGTGCTTGAAGTGCTGCCGGTATTACCTCTTCAGCTGACGTGTGATGACCTCATGCAGCGATACCATCTCGATCAGAAGGAAGTCCTGCATATAAGAGACCGACTGTACCAAAACTCCCTTGTGTCAGACGAAGTCTTTAAGAAAACGGATGACGGCTTCTGCGCCTTTCTTCACTATTGGATCTATGTCTGTGCAGCAGATGTCCCAACAAACTCGACAATGACAACTGACCACAACTCTCTTTGATTCTGGTCAAGTCAAAGGGGGAAGGTCGGAGGGCAAAAATATAGGAGGTAATATGAAAAAATTTGTAATGTACTTATTAATAGTGATCTTAATGACCCGGCGGCTCATGGCTGCCGTTGAACCTGTAGAAAAAGTTCTGAAAGTCTTATAATATATCCATAAAAACAATTGCGGCATAATTTTACTCAACTTTTATTGATTATCTCTATCGCCTTTTCTAATCTCCTTAAAGTCTTTTCCTTGCCTGCAATCTGAAGCACCTCAAATATCCCGGGGCTTTCTGTCCTGCCAGTTATTGCAACACGCACAGGCTGAGCTATATTGCCAAGTTTGATGCCCTGCTTTTCAACAATGGACATAAAGACCTTTTCAATTTCTGGTGCAGTAAAATTATCAAGTGTTTTGAGCGCTTCTTTCGACTCGATAAGATTATCAAGGTTCTTTTTATTCAAATATTTTTCTTTTGCCTTCAGGTCATATTCAATATCTTCTGATATATAATATCTCAATGAATCAGCAAGTTCTGTAATAGTTTTGGAACGTTCCTGTAAAGTGATTATTGCCTTTGAAAGCCATTCTTTATCAATTGTTTGGCCCTCCTTAATAATATTTTCTTTTTTTAAAAAAGGCATGACAAGTTCTACAAGGTTTTGTGGTTCCGATTTAATTATGTATTGGCTGTTCAGCCATAGTAGCTTTTCAGGGTTAAAGACAGCAGCCGATTTCCCGACATTGTCGAAAGAGAAATGTTGTATCAACTCATCACGTGTAAAAACTTCCTGGTTACCATAAGACCAACCGAGACGGACCAGATAATTAACGAGTGCTTCCGGAAGATATCCCATCTCTTTATACGCGATAACTGATGTTGCACCGTGCCTTTTACTGAGTCTTGTTTTATCCGACCCCAGAATCATCGGGAGGTGCGCAAAAATCGGCACTTTATAGCCTAAGGCATTATATATGTGTATTTGTTTCGGGGTGTTGTTAAGATGGTCATCTCCTCTGATAACGTGAGTAATTCTCATGTCTACATCATCAACGACAACAGTAAAATTATATGTAGGTGTTCCATCTGACCGCATGATTATAAGATCGTCAAGCTGGGTATTTTCAAAAACTATACTCCCTTTTATCAAATCGCTGACAGCGGTTTCCCCTTCATATGGCATTTTAAAACGTACTGCCGGTTTTCTTCCTGACAACGGTTGTTTTGAATTTCTGCAAAGGCCATTATACTTTTGTGGTTTCCCCTGTGTCATTGCCTCTTTTCTTCTTTGATCGAGTTCTTCAGGTGAGCAATAACAATAGTACGCTTTACCTTCATTAAGAAGTTTTTCGGTGTACTCCCTGTAAATATTAAACCTGTCTGTCTGCCTGTATGGCCCTTCGTCCCAATCCAGGTTAAGCCATTTCATTCCCTCAATAATCGAATCAATATACTCTTCAGTCGAACGTGTCCTGTCGGTATCTTCAATCCTGAGTATAAATTTGCCGTTATTATTTTTTGCGTAAAGCCAGTTAAAAAGAGCCGTTCTTGCTCCGCCTATGTGCAGATGTCCTGTGGGACTCGGTGCAAATCTTACTCTTACCATTTGCTTTTCTCCGGATTAACCATGCTTATTCTTTTTCAGCCTCTTAAAGATATTTTCTGAATGCATTGCAAATATTAAGACACAATATTATTCTTTACAGTAATAAACGGAAGTAACCCGTTTAATCATAGAGATATCTTAAGCTCCATCTTCAAAAACAATTTTGTGTCATCTGATATTTTAAATCTTTCATCTCCTCTGTATCCAGCAATCCATACAATATTATTTCCTGAAATAACTATCGGAACTGAATCCCGTTCATCTCTTGGGATCTTCTCGTCCACAAAATAATCCTGGAGCTTCTTTTTTTTGCCGAAACCCATTGGATAAAAGAAATCACCATTCGCCCTTGCTCTAACAGTAAGTACAGATCCTGTTTTATCTAAATCGAATACAGCTGTTGTTTTTCCATTGCCATAATTATCAACCTTATCTTCCGAGGATGCTGTTATTACAGCACCTCTTTCCTTTATAAAAACCTCTCCAGGTACATTTAGTGTGAATGTGCCCATTCGCGAGGGGCTTTCGGATGTTATCATTAATGTTGAGTAATTTTTTATAACCCTCAACCCTTTCGGGAGATTGAGCCTGTTGCCTTGTTTCCCGTGTTTTATTAAATCAATGATACTTTCAATATGGATGAATTCCATACCCCGGAGACCTTTTGTTTCATCTATTGCCCTTCTCAAAACCCTTCTAAGTATAACCTTATCCATTGCTTCCATAGGCGAAAGAAATAGCTCAATCCGAAAATCTGTTTTCCTGGTTATTAACTTCATGAGGGTTTTTGTTACGATGATGTCAAAGTATTTCTCTTCTTCCCTCAAGATGTCCATTGTTCTTGAAGCAGTCAGTGCGATTAGAGGGTTAATCTTTTTTATCTCCGGAATGAATGAAAGTCTGAGCCTGTTCCTGAGGTAGTCTTTTTTTAGATTTGATGAATCTATAATATAGTTCAAGTTCTGTTGTTTGAGAAATTCCTCAATCTCCTTCCTTTCAATCTCTATAAACGGCCTGATGATATTACCCCTTACCGGAGGTATTCCTGAAAGACCTTTTGGTCCTGAGCCCCTGAAAAACCTCATGAAGAAAGTTTCAATCTGGTCATCTGCTGTATGCCCGAGTGCAATTTTATGCGCTTTGGCTTCATAGGCAGTTTCATTGAAGACCCTGTAACGCAACTCCCGGGCGGCATCTTGTTTGCTGAGTCCTTCCTCCCTGGCAAAAGATTTTACATCAATAGCCTTTTGAGTAAAAGGAATCCGGAAACTCTCACAGAGTTTTTTGCAGAATTCTATTTCCTTTGTTGTTTCTTCAGGTCTTAACCCATGGTCAATATACACAGCATTTAACTCGAGCAAAAAAGTGTTTTTTAGGTTGTAAAGAATGTTAAGCAGACATACCGAGTCCGGACCGCCTGAAAGTCCAACAAGAATTTTTTCTTGTCCTGAAAGCATGGAGTATTTTCTGATAGTGGCTGTTACTTTATTAATAATTTCAGGGGATGACACTGTTTCAACTCCAGGAATGATTGCCTAATCTTTCAAGGTATTGTTTCCATTCAATTGGCAGGAGGTACTTTTTTTGGTTATTGCATTCCTTACATGCTGGAACTACGTTTCCTTTAGACGATTTTCCTCCCCTTATCAATGGAACTAGATGTTCCATAGTAAGTTCCTTTGGGGGTATTTTTTCCCTGCAGAAGTAACAGATGCCCTCTGCACATTTTCTTTTCCACCATTGTGACTTTCTCAGCCTTTGTGCCTTTATCTTTTCCCTTTTTATATCTTCTTCAGTAACATCTGAAATAAATGGTTTCATAAAGAATCAAAAAAGCTTTCCAAGATTGCCTAATCCCGGCAACTGTAACCCTCCTGTCAGCTTAGACATTTCATTATTTACCATCTCCTGCGCGCGGCGTAATGCCTCGTTTACAGCAGCCAGGATAAGATCCTGAAGCATTTCGACATCGTCAGGATTGACAACATCCTTTTCAATTTTTATTGAAATGATATCCAATGCACCGCTTGCTACGGCAGTAACCATACCACCACCTGCAGTTGCCTCAACTGTCTTTTTTTTAGCTTCTTCCTGCATCTTTGCCATTTCGGCCTGAAGTTTTTGTGCTTCGCGCATTATATCTCCGAGCATCTTTTTTGACATTTCAACCTCCGTTCATTTAAGTATACAAATTAATTATTTGTGAGTTTATATAAATACAGATGAGGCATAGCATTCAGAAAGCTTTGAAATTATTTTGACAGACTCATCTAAGGTTATATCGGAACTGGAATTAGTTAGGATACTTTGCCCTGCCTGTACAACTGTAATTCGCTGATAATCCAGTTTAAATAAAGTTTCCATCGTATTCATTCGCTTTTTCCATTTATTGGATTAACATCCACTACACGTCCGTCAAAGAGTTCGAGCACCTCTATAATTTTAGGATTTGACATCACTTCTTCTTTCAGGTCTTTTTTGCGGACTGTCTTTTTCTTGAAGGTTTCTATGTCTATCTTAATGTTAATGCCGATTTCTTCTGAAAAAATTTGCTCTATTAATCCTGCGTTCTTTCTGATGGAATCTGCAAAAAGCGAATCTCCGCCGTTAAAGGTAAGAACCAGTTTTTCCCCGATAAGCTTCATTTCCGCTTTTGATAATTTTGAAGCAAGAGGGGGATCCATCTTTTTTATGGCCTTATCGATAATTTCATCTGTTAAAGTATTTTCTTCATCAGGTTTCTCTATGGATTCATCCGCAACAGAGGGTGTCGGAGGTGTAATTTTCAGATCTTCATCTGACGGTTTCTGCTTGAAAATATTGTTTTTGCTTTCTGATAGCTTATGATTGGTATCTTCTGCAATCCCTCGACTGCATGTTACGGAATTTTCTGTATCTGATTCCAGCTTCAGGTATGATTCGATATTTTCCATAATCTCATTTAACGGTTTAATCCCGCTAAGGAAGCTTGCCTTTATCAGAGACATTTCAAAGGCAAAGCGCGGAGATGATGAATTTCTAATATCGATCTCCGCCTTCATTATTTCTGAAAGAAGAAGAGTAAGCTGATCCTCGGATGTCTTGGATAAGATGTCCTTGATGGTGTCCATCTCTTCCGTACTCAGGTCAAGTATTTCCTCGGAATTTTTTACAACGCTTGCAACAAGCATGTCCCTTAAGAACTGAACAAGCTCTTTGATGAAAGATCTGATATCAGTGCCTTTTTCCATGAGATCGCCGGTAATCTTAAGTATCTCCTCTCTTTTCCCTTCAATAAGTGCCACTGTCAGATTAGAAAGAGTGCCAAAGTCTGCTATGCCGAGCAGGTCTTTAACGTCAGACTCGCTTATATTGGATGAAAAGGATGATATCTGATCCAGAATAGTGAGTGAATCCCTCAGACTTCCATCAGCAGCCCTGGCAATTATTTCAATGGCTGGGCCAGAAATGTTAATAGCTTCGGTATCTGATATCTTCTTTAAACTCTCTTTTATTTTATGGCTGGAGATCCTCCTGAAAGGTAGATGCTGACAACGTGAGAGTACTGTCGAGGGTATTTTTTTAGGAGCAGTTGTTGCAAGGACAAAGACAACATGCGGTGGCGGCTCTTCAAGAGTTTTCAAAAGGGCATTGAAAGCGGCATCAGACAGCATGTGAGTTTCGTCGATGATATAAACCTTATACCTTCCGCCTGAAGGTACATATTTCACCCTCTCTCTAAGGTCTCTTATGTCGTTAACACTATTATTCGATGCACCATCTATTTCCATTACATCTATGGAAGAACCATCTGTTATTGATTTGCAAGATGTACATAATCCGCATGGAGTGGATGTTGGTCCATTTTTACAATTTAATGCTTTTGCAAATATCCTTGCTGTAGATGTTTTACCAACTCCTCTGGGACCGGAGAAAAGATAGGCATGTGCAATCTTTCCCTGATCTATTGAATTCTTAAGGACTCGAATTATGGGTTCTTGCCCTATGAGTTCATCAAACCCCTGAGGCCTCCATTTTCTTGCCAGGACTAAATAGCTCATATTTTCTTTATACCAAATAATGCAATTAAAGTCTGGATTTAAGTTTTAATGAATTAGAAGTTACAGCTGTTTCCCCTGAATTTAATCATTTTTGTTTTGCTGCAACCAGAGAACGGCTACCTTCGGCACCCAGGAATAATGCTTACCGCTGCTTCCTTCCGGACCTGACGGAGTTCACATCTGCCTGCTGCGAAGGGCCGTTCCCAGGCTGCAGCAAAACATCCAACTAACTCTTATAGTTTGGAAGTTTATTTAAAAATACAGAGTGCTTTAATTTTAAACTCACTACGCATAACTTTCTTAATGGCGGAGAGAGTGGGATTTGAACCCACGGTACGGGTTTAGCGTACACACGATTTCCAGTCGTGCTCCTTCGGCCTCTCGGACATCTCTCCAAGCATCTGTTGTACGATATTAAATAATCTAACAACAAACTATTATATAGCAATTATTTAAATGGTTCATATTAAGATTAAAAGAAAGCGGCTATAAAATCAAGGTTGACCCCAAGGGAATAGGATATAAATGAGATAAAAAATAAAAGATAGAGGAACAGGAGTGTTCCCATAGATTTTTCAGTAGGTAATTATAGGTTTTTCCATGTCAGTTTCTTTCTTAAAAGTTCGTTTACCATCTTCGGATTAGCTTTCCCTTTAGTCAGTTTCATAACCTGTCCCACAAAGAATGCTATGAGTTTTTCCTCGCCTGCCTTGAACCTTTCAACCTCTTTCTGGTTTTTTGATATTACATCATCAACAAGCTTTTCTATTTTACCTGAATCGCTTATCTGTATAAGTCCTTTTTCCTTAATAATAGCTTCTGCAGTTACTTCCTTCATTTCCATTTTTACTTTTAACATTGGTAAAGTAACATCAAGTGTTGTTTTAGTTTTTTTATACATTTCCTCAAAAACAGTCTTTGCTATCTTCCCGCTGATTGTACCGTTTTCTATAAGTTTTAACATGCCAACAAGTTGCTTTGGTTTCAAAGTGCACTCTTCGATTGATTTATTCTCTGTATTTAATAATCTCAACAGGTCGCTCATAATCCAGTTGGAAACAGCTTTAGGCTGTCCTCCGAGTTTTACTGCATCTTCAAACCAGTCAGCAAGGGCTTTTTCAGATACTAGTAAATCAGCATCATATTCAGGAAGCCCATAATCTGAAACGAAACGCTCCCGTTTTATGTCAGGAAGTTCTGGTAAAAACGCTTCCATGTCATCGATCCATTTTTGTTCAACCATAATAGGCACAAGGTCTGGTTCGGGGAAGTAGCGATAATCATGAGCCTCTTCTTTCCCTCGCATGGATTCCGTTATGCCCCTGTTAGAATCCCATAACCTCGTCTCCTGAACAATTTTCCCATTATCTTCTAAAACCTTTATCTGTCGACGTATTTCATAATCGAGTGCCTTCTCAACAAACTTGAATGAATTAATATTTTTTACTTCTGTTCTTGTCCCGTATTCTTTTTGTCCAGAAGGTCTTACAGATATGTTTGCATCACACCTTAAAGAACCCTGCTCCATATTTCCATCGCAAACACCGAGATATCTGAGAATAGCCCGGAGTTTTTTCATGTACTCAACTGCTTCGACGGGACTTCTGATGTCTGGTTCAGATACGATTTCCATGAGTGGAACCCCAGCCCTGTTTAAATCTACAAAACTGAAATTTCCTCCGCCTGAAGTGGATTCGTGAATGTTTTTCCCGGCATCTTCTTCCATATGAATTCTTGTAATACCGATTTTCTTAATATTTCCATCAACAACTATTTCTATATATCCGTGCTCGCATATCGGGAGTTCATACTGACTTATCTGATAGCCCTTTGGAAGATCCGGATAAAAGTAGTTTTTTCTTGCAAACCTGCTGTATGTAGAAATATTACATTTTGTTGAAATCCCGGTTTTAATGGCAAACTCAAGAGCCTTTTTGTTTAATACTGGAAGCACACCCGGCATTCCAATGCATACAGGACATATCTGGGTGTTAGGTTCAGAGCCGAATTTTGTTGAACAGCCACAAAATATTTTTGTCTCTGTCAGCATCTGTGCATGAACCTCAAGACCAATGACCGGCTCGTATCTCACAGGGCGGGCTTCCTTCTGTGCCAATCGGTTTCCTGCTCATATACATATGCGACTTTTAAAATGGATTTTTCATCAAAGTGATTTCCTATTAACTGAAGCCCTATCGGAAGATTATCTGATGTGAACCCGCACGGGATAGAAATACCGGGAACTCCTGCGAGGTTAACAGAAATCGTAAATATGTCAGACAGATACATCTGGAGAGGGTCTGAAATCTTTTCGCCGATTTTGAATGCAGCAGTTGGAGAGGTAGGAGTTGCAATTATGTCTACTTTGTCGAATGCTTCCTCAAAATCCTTTTTAATCAATGTCCTGACCTGCTGAGCCTTCCGGTAATATGCCTCATAATATCCGGCTGAAAGGGAGTATGTGCCAAGTATTATTCTCCTTTTGACTTCAGCACCAAAACCCTGTGCTCTTGTATTCATATACACATCCATTAAATCCCTTCCCTCTGCCCTGAAGCCGTATTTAATACCATCATACCGTGCGAGGTTAGATGAAGCCTCTGATGTAGCAAGGATGTAATAAGTTGCGATTGCATATCCGGTATGTGGTAAAGATACCTCAACAGGAATTGCACCGAGTGTTTCCAGTTTTTTTATTGCTTCTTTTACTGAAACCTCAACCTCTCTGTCCATGCCTTCAACAAAATATTCATTTGGAATCCCAATCCTTGTCCCTTTTATATCCCTGCCGAGGGCTTCAGTAAAATCAGGGATTGGCACATCTGCTGATGTTGAATCTAAAGGGTCGTGCCCTGAAATTACATTCATAAGTATTGCGGAATCTCTTACATTCTTTGTAATCGGGCCTATCTGATCAAGTGAGGACGCAAAGGCAACAAGGCCGTATCTTGATACCCGTCCGTAAGTTGGCTTTAACCCCACAACGCCGCATAGGGCAGCTGGCTGTCTGATTGACCCACCTGTGTCTGACCCGAGTGCAGCAATACATTCATCAGCAGCAACTGCTGCTGCAGACCCGCCGCTGGAACCTCCCGGAATTCTCTCAACATCCCACGGGTTTTTTGTTGTATGAAAACCTGAATTTTCTGTTGAGGATCCCATTGCAAATTCATCCAAGTTTGTTTTCCCTATGAGTATATACCCATGCTCGATGAGTTTTGATGTCACAGTGCTCTCATATGGTGGTACGAAATTATTTAGTATTTTCGAAGAGCAGGTAGTGCGGATGCCCCTTGTGCAAATGTTGTCTTTAACAGCAATGGGAATTCCCAATAAGGAATTTTTGTTTTTTGATTTTTCAAGATCGGTATTCTTTTGCGCTTTTTTAGCCGTTTCCATAGCATGGTCTTCTGTTATTGTGACGAATGCATTTATATTATTCTCGACGGAATCTATTCTCTTATAGATTGAACTGACTATATCAGTAACCGATATATCTTTTTTATCCAGCAGATCCCTGATCTCGGATACCGAAAGACTATAAAGCTCCAATGTGTCCTCCTATATTGGTCATATAATATCAGAATATCATTCCTTGAAAGGTTTCTATGATGCTGATATTATAGAGCATAATAACTTTATTTGAATAGTGAATGAAAAAAGAAAAACGATTAGTCTCTATAATTGTCAGAACAAAAGACAGGCCAAAACTTTTAAATAATGCATTACAGAGCATTGCTTCTCAAACATACAGGCCAATAGAAGTTGTACTTATTAATGACGGTGGGTGTGGCCTTGAGGTAAAAGAAACAGAAGGCATCCTCGGTGATGTGCGATTACAGTACATACGACTTAAAAAAAATACTGGAAGAGCACATGCTGGAAACGTTGGGATAGAGAATGCAAAAGGTGAGTACATAGGGTTTCTGGATGACGATGATGAGTACTATCCTGAACATATAGATACGCTTACCGGTTTTCTCAACAAGAGCAACTTTAAGATAGTTTACAGCTTGGTTGAGAAAGTAGAAAAAGTATACAATCCTGATTTATCATCTTCTGTCATTTCCAGTAAAAAGCTTTTTTCTGACAAGGATTTCTCATTCGATGAACTCCTGGTTGAGAATTATATACCTCTTTCATCTCTCCTTTTTGAATTCCAGGTATTAAAATTCCTGATGTTTGACGAATCGTTCGAACTCTTTGAGGATTGGGATTTACTCATACGCGCAGCAGAAAAAACAAAATTTGGTCATGTAAAAAAAATCACCTCTTCCTATAATCAGTGGGGTCCATCTCAGATTGCTTTTCGAAGTAAACCTGAAGACCTGAAGAATGCTGCTATAAAAATTTATGAAAAACATCTCAATAAGTTTACTCCACAATTAATCTATCGTCTCTGCGTTGATGTCTCAACAAAATATACTGGAGACACCGGGTACTTAAAAGGTTTGCTGTCTGAAAAAGAATCTCAGATTCATGCTATGGTAAATACAAGGGGATGGAAATACCTTGAGAAATATAGGCGGATTAGAGAAAAAATTAAGCGTCTATTCTCCTGACTTATTTTTTCGGATCCTCTGATTTATCTTTATGAAGACGTTCCTGAAACGGTATGCAAAGTCAAAGAGATGGAAAAACCTGTGTGCAGAAAAAGCGATTGCTGTTCCGAAGAGATAGGGATACCTTACAATATTACTGCGTCTGAACTTACCAGTAATTCTGTGAACCGATGAAATAACAAGAATATGAAATAAACTGCAAGTGTTTAAATCCTGATCTCTTTTAAAATATGGTTGTTTCATTACTTTTGATATCCCCATAGGAGATCATATAGTCTTAAGACAAGCGTGATTCCCGGTATCTTTGATGACTGAGCTGTTCCATATGCCCAGTTTGATTGTTCTATCTTTTTTATAAGTTGCTTGGGTTTCAGGATAGTCCCGAGACTCTCTATTTTTTCATTATTAAAGTCCATAACATTTTCATATCCGAAATCTTCAGCGTGTTTTAGGTTCATAAGGTTGTTTACTTCTTCTGAAGTAGGAAATGCAACCAAGCGCTCTATCATGGTAAGTATAAAGGGCTTTATGTCCTGGAAGTTATAGCCTGTCAGGTCAATAGCCCGAATAAATTCTTCAGAAAAATCAAGGACTCCTCTGTGGAGTTCTTCAATCTTTTCATCAAATAAACTCTCTTTTATTCTGTCAGGGGCGTTATCATCCTTAAATACCGGCTCCAAGACACCTGTTTCAATGTTCTTGATATATCCTATTGTTGTAGGATGAAGAGCACGTGCGCCTTCCTCAAATATCTCTTCAAAACGATTCATTGTTTTTTCAGCAGGGTTGTTCAGACGGTCATCGTAGAGCATACCAATAATGGTGTTTTTTGCCTCATTAAATGTATGCATCATGCCATTTCTGAAACCGAGATAAAGTCCATATACATTGGGATAATCTTTTCTGTCAATAAAAGCATCCTGAATAAATTTCTGTATAGTCGCATTCCAGCCTATATCTACTAAAGCAACTGTGGAATGACTAAAAAAACCAATCTGGGTTAAATACTCTTCTAAAAGTGCCTTGTCTTTTTGCGCATATTTAAACACCTTCTCCTTAACCCATTTATCGTTCAGGAAAAGTTTAAACCGTTCGTCGTTCCAGTTATGGATTGGAGTTTTTATGTCTGTGAACCCGTACTCTTTAGCTTTTTCTATAAATTCATCATGGGGCAGACCAAAAACATTACATAGGGAATAGAGTCCTTGTTGTCTTGGATTATAGAGCGGTAGGATTGCTTTTTTATGAGAAAGCCCTTTGCATAAGGATGCAAGTGCTGTTGACTTTCTCGAGAGATAGATATACTTTGTTGAGGGAATCTGAGTTTCCTTTAAAAAATGAGGTGCAAATAGTTTGAAGATACGAAGAAAGAGTTCACCTTCTCGAGCTATGAAATATACGGTTTTTAGCTTATGATTTTTTATGGCTTCGGTTACACCATATACAAAGGTTGAGTATACCGGCCCCAGGAATGAGAACCCAAAATTGTAAAAAAAACTATCTTTTTCAAAAGGAGGCCTGATTAACTGGAGAAAATATCTTCCCCGCCAGTAGGGATTGTTTGACGCTAACTTGTTATATGTTTTTAAAATGTATTTTTTCTTAAGATGCTCTTTATCTTTAAGGTAGATTGTATTAATGCCAAATTTTGACGGTATTCTGTGATCTGAGCTTTTATTATCTCCTATGTGTAACATTTGAACAGGCAAAACCTGTTCTTCCATTAAGACATGCTTGAAAAGATTCCCGGAGTATTTGCAGATTGACAACTCAGATGAAACATATATATCGTCAATAAAATGATGTAATGATTTATTCCGGATGATTTCTTTTATGTACTCACGATCAAGGTACATATCTGAAATTGCGATTATTCTTTTACCTTTATTTTTTAACCATTCCAATATCTCCAGCATGCCTTTTTTTACATATAACACTTTATCCTCGATCTCGAGTTCCTGTTTCATCATGGTCATGGCCAGTTCAGCATCATACTTGCCCAGAACTTTTGTTACCATTTCTTTAACGATATCGCTGTAACGACACTCAAAATCTCTTCCTGAAGATAATGCCTTATGTCTTAATTCAAGTTCAGCAGCATCCCTCAACTTCAGTAATTCCATAGGTGAATAGCGAATTTTATAAGTGTCCAGAAGGTTATCTGAAAGATATCTTGCCACGATCTCTTTTACCTTGTCAGGAGGTTCGATGTCCCTTTCAAAAATCGTATCAAAAATATCAAAAGATACTAGTTCAATTTCTTCTATAATCTCATCAAGCTTGGTGTGTAATTCATTTGCCCCTATTACAGTTGTTTTTATTGGTTTTAAAACATTTCGTCGCGGTACTCTGTTTGCCAACATTCTGAGCGGCGCAGTTATCATTCTGCCAATTCTGAAACTGTAAGAATTCTTCAGGATGTACATTTCTTCAAGCATTTTTTTATTATGATTCAGTATGTTTGACAATTGCCGGTATTTAAGCTCTTGATATTTAAGGTCAAGCTCTTGATATATAAGATCAAGTTCCCGGTATTTAAGATCAAATTCAATTTTCAGATTATTTGTTTCTTTTTTATACCTTTTATTTAATTCTTTTGTTAAATACCGCTTGATATTGTTAAGATGATCAACAGGAATAGATATATCTTGTCCATAAATATCTTTGATAGCATCTGTCAGGAAAGAAAAGGTTTCAAAATTTGCTACCAGAGGATTTTTTAGAATAGTATTCTCCCCATGAAGCCTGTATGAAAGTAATTTTTTGTCATGCAAGAACTTAAAACTTTTTGGTTCAAGTTTTGCGGCTCTGAAGACAAAATCGTAATCGATGATATATTTTAATGGCCTGAATAAACCTATACTTTCAATAATACGGGAATTGAAGAAGAAATTAGATGTGGAAATTGAGAAGTTTCCAGCGAGTAGAGCTTTTTCTGGAGAGTCAGACTGTAAATAGACTGACTTCAGATATTCATACCATTTAATCCACCAATGATCAGGGTCACTTATTGTGTTGGAATTATGGTCTATCAGTTCAATATCGGTTATGATGAAATTTAAATTATCTTTCTTTGCCAAATCCAGGAGAACTTCAAGCCTTTCTCGGTGATATACATCATCGGAGTTTATAATAGAAATGTACTTGCCTTTTGATATATCTATCCCTCTGTTATGGGCGTTGAAGGCACCATGGTTTTTTTGATAATAGTACTGTATTCTTGAATCGTTGTATTTTTTGATTACATCTTCTGTATTATCAGTTGAGCCATCATTTACAATAATAAGTTCGAAGTCTTCAAAAGTCTGGAAGAGAACACTTTCGATTGCCTCCCCTATAAATTTTTCATGATTGAAGGCAGGCATAATTACGCTTATTTCAGGATTTTTCATAATATTGGTTAAATCAAGACCTTTTCATAGCATCAAGGATTTTTATTCATTACAAATTCCGGATATATGCTCCGTTTCATATTTTTGAACCATTCATACTGCTTGACCTTTTCTATTACATATGCAATCATGTCTTGTAAAAGCAGACCGGGTGATTTTAAGTAGCCGGTTTTCCTTTTTCCATGGTTGTTTTTTGTGCATTGGGAAGGATTGCTTTTTTTATACATTTGCTTGTCCAAACGCACTTAACTTTACACCACTGACCTTTTTTGTATATTTTAATAAATAAGGTTAGAAAATTGAAAGATAAATCAAAACATACCGTGTCCTTCATTATCCCGAACTGGAATCATAAAAAGATACTTTTTGAATGCCTTTCGTCCATATATAATGCCATGGATACCACCACCCAGGAAATAATCGTTGTTGACAATGCTTCAACAGATGGCAGCAGCGAGTATATTAGAAATACATTTCCAGAAGTGATATGGGTTCAAAACGACACGAACCGCGGGTATGCAAAAGCTGTAAACCAGGGTGTACACTTGTCACAGGGTGATTTCCTTTTTCTGTTGAACAATGATGTAAAATTAATAGACAATACCACAGATAAACTATTAGATTTTCTTATCAAAAATCCGGAAGCAGTAGCTGTTGCACCGTTGCTTTATTATCCTGATGGTAGGATACAGATATCCTGCAGGAGATTCCCCACGCCATCAGCGCTTCTATTAGAATTTCTCGGGATTAACAAAATTGGTCCATTTCGCCGTTGGAAACTACCTGAGGAGGAACATCTTCACTCAGGCATAGTTCTTCAGCCGATGGCATCAGCTTTAATGGTTAAGAGGCTATGCTGGGATACGGTAGGGCCTCTGGACGAACAGTTCCCAATATTCTTTAATGATGTTGACTGGTGCTACAGGCTTTATAAAAATACAAGATATAAAATCTATCTCTACCCTGAAGCAAAGGCAATACATCATGAAGGTGTGTCAGTTAAAGACTTAGGATATAAAAAGAATATTGAATTCTACAAAGGCATGATACGTTTTTATTACAAACACTTTTGGTAGGATTAATTTTTACTGAAGGGCTTTAAAATATGGCTGTACAATGATTAAGCAACAAGGCGTATAACAAAATGGATTATTTATATATTAATTTAGGCCAAATATTACCAGAAAATATAGTAACGCTGATTGTTTTTTTATAGTTTTCACGGAAAAGGTAAACACAAATGGACACAAAAGATCCGTTAGTTTCGATAATTGTCAGAACAAAGGATAGGCCCAAACTGGTAAAGAAGGCATTACAGAGCATTCCTGACCAGACCTATAGACCTATTGAGGTTATCCTTGTGAATGATGGTGGCTGTGATCTTGATATCGATGAGTTTAAAAGTATTCTCGGAGATATATTTCTGAATTATAAAAGACTGCATAAAAATATGGGACGGGCGCATGCCGGAAATGTCGGGATTGAGAATGCGAAAGGAGCATATGTAGGGTTTCTTGACGATGATGATATTTTGTATGGAAATCATGTATCAACCCTGGTCGGATATTTAGAAAGCAGCGGGGAGGATGCTGCCTATACAGATGCATATGCAGTGAAAAATATCTTAACGAAGGAAGGGTATATCCCTCATTCGAAGGAGATTGTACATGCAAGAAATTTTAATAGAGACTGGCTTTTATTTCAAAATTACATTCCATTGTTATGTCTTGTTGTTAGAAAAGAATTATTAACAAAAGAAATTTTTGATACAGAATTCGATATATTTGAGGATTGGGAAATCCTTATAAGGCTTTCTCAAAATCATAATTTTCACAGAATTCCCGAGGTAACTGCAGAATATCACTTGAGGGACGACAATGCTACCATTGTTTTTAATCCAGGCACCTTAGAACATGTTGAAACCCGATATAAGGTGTACCGAAAACACATGAATTTATTGAGAGAAAGAGGGATAGGAATATTTGAATTATTATATTCAGAAAGCGAGCGATACAAAGAACTTTATAATTTAAAAAATCAGGAATTTGACAGGGTGAATATTTATATGCAGGAAAAGGAAGAAGAACTGAGTAAGGCATGTAAATATATCAAAGAAAAGGAAGAAGAACTGAGTAAGGCATGTAAATATATCAAAGAAAAGGAAGAAGAATTAGAAAGTGTTAAAGCCTATGCAAGAAAAAAGGAAGAAGAACTGATCAAAGTAAATATTTATATTAAAGAGAAAGAGGAAGAATTTAAGCGAAAAAAAGAAGGAATGGTATCGGTTATTATTCTGACATATAACGGAGAATATTTTCTGAAGAATTTATTGGATTCCATTTATTCTCAGGAAATAGACCAACCAATAGAGGTTATTTTGATAGATTCTTTGTCTGAAGATTCTACCTGTAAGATTGCAGAGACCTATAACATAAAGATTCATGCTGTTGAGAAGAAATCATTCAGCCATTCTAAAACCAGAAATTATGGAGTATCCCTGTCTAAAGGTAAATACATTGTCTTTATAACTCAGGATGCGATTCCCATAAATACTTTTTGGTTGAAAGAACTTATCAAGCCTTTTGAAAATTATTCTAATTTAGCTGCCACTTACAGCAGACAAGTCCCGATGGCAGATTGTAACCCTCTTGAGGCTAAAGATATCTATATAGGGGCACCATGCATTGACGAGGTTCGATATTCAGATTTAGATTTAGATTTAGATAAAAAAGATTACATGGGGAATATCCATCGCTATATCAGATTTTCTAATGTAAGCGCATGTTATCGCGGTGACTTACTGCGGAATAATCTGTTCGATGAACGGCTTAAAATGGTAGAGGATCAGGAATGGGCCAAAAGGATGATCGAAAAAGGATATGCAGTATATTATGCTTCGAAATCAATCGTCAAACACTCTCATGATTTCAGTATTAAAGAAATCTATAATAGGTTTTTCGACTACGGATCTTCTTTCAAGAAATTTCTTTTAAACAATCCTCCCAGGAGAACATCCTGTATTAAAGCTACAATTTATGATTCCGTGAATGATATTTTTTATATTCTAAATGACAAGAGGCGAATGCAATCAAAGCTGAAATGGATATGTCTGTCACCTTTTCTAAGATTTTCTGCCAATTATGGATTGTATAGAGGTTGGAGACATGGATAGTATTTCGATAATAATAAGATGTAAAAATGAACAGAGATTCATAGGGAAAACGCTGGAGAAAATTTTTGAACAGGAAATCAAAATCCCGTTTGAGGTTATTGTTATAGATTCCGGTTCAGTAGACCGCACTATTGAAATAATTAAAAAATATAATGTTAATTTATTTCAAATACCGCAGCAGTCTTTCACTTTTGGTTATGCATTGAACTACGGGATAGAGAAGGCAAATGGCAATATCATATGTAATCTCTCTGCTCACTGTATTCCGGTAAGCAATTCATGGCTTAAAAAACTGGTAGACCCAATTGTAAACTCAAGTTCTCATGCGACTTTTGGAAGACAGGTTGCTATAAAGGGCATGAATGCTTTTGAGGAAGTTGCTTTAAACAAGCATTTCCCCGACCATAAAGAAATAAAGGGCCGCATCCCTTTCTCGAATGCAAACTGTGCCTTTCTGAAAAAGATGTGGATAGAAAGAAAATTTGACGAGGACCTCCCAAGCTGGGAAGATTATCTGTGGTATTTTTTACAAAAAGATACTTATATATTCCAATATTGCCCAAAGG
>MHEF01000162.1:0-6497 GCA_001805125.1 Nitrospirae bacterium RBG_13_39_12 | reverse complement strand
AGCAATATCAGACCGTGCATATAGGGATGGAAAGGCATTAAAAATGATAAATAAAAAATACAACATAGATTTCCTTGGAGGAGTTTGTCCCACTTTTAAAACAAAGGCTTTAATATTCTGGAACGATATGAAAAACCATATTAAACTATTCAAAAAAGAGGGCTATTTAATACACATATTCCTTATCCCGATCGTTAGGTTTTTTGCATATAAGGCTCATTGGGAAGGATATAAGTCTATAAGGTGAAGTTTAAAACCGCTCTATTATCCTATCTTTTTATAATTATTTGCTGTCTCTTCTTTTTTCATAAAGGAATTTTCTTTAATAAAATGGCGGTTATGTGGGATACTGCTGATTGTTATTTCCCTTCGTTATGGTTTAACGGACATTTCTGGAAGAGCGGAATTTTACCTCTTTGGAACCCGTTCATATTTAATGGGTATCCGATTTTTGCTGACCCACAATCCCAGACTTTCTATCCTTTGAATATAATTATTTCTTTTCTGACAAGCTTCTCTGCGAAGGTTGTATACATGCAGCTTGTGTTTCACTATTTATTGTCTGGAATCTTCATGTATATGTATGCAGGGTTCTATTTGAAAAATACAGCAGGCCGTCTTGTAGCTTCTCTGATTTATATGTTTAACGGTTTTATGGTTAACCAGTTTCAGCATCTTACGATGATAAATTCTATTGTCTGGCTCCCGCTTATTTTATTCTTTCTTGAAAGGGGATGGAGGGAGAGGAAAACTTTATTTTTTATTCCAGCCGGTATATCTATTGCCTTTCTGATCTTTGCTGGTCATCCACAAACAATGCTCTATATACTCTATATTCCTGCTTTTTTTTCAGTTTTTAAATGCTTCAGTAATGATGACGAAAAACATTTCTCTTTTTTCCCTTTAAAGCTCCTGATACTCTCAATGGCGTTTGGTGTTTTACTGGGTGCTGTCCAGCTTATCCCTTCCTATGAGTTTTCACAGCTGTCCAACAGGTCCGGGGCTCTGCCATATGAATTAGTTGCTTACTCAGGTCAACTTTCCCCTGCTAATCTTGCAACATTACTTCTTCCAGATTATCTCGGAGGAGTTAGCGGTCCGTATATTGGTAATGGTGACATTGCTCATTCTTCAATATACTGTGGGATTATCTTTCTTGCTGTCCTTCCATACAGTTTAATAAAGGGCAGGAGGGAGACCTATTTTTTGGGTGTGATGGCACTAATGGCTGTTTTAATATCCATGGGCGACTATGGATTTATATTTAGAATATTCTATTATTTTTTCCCTGGATTTGATCTCTTTCGTTCTCCTGTACATTTCCGATTTATCTTTGCCTTTTTTGCAGCCATTCTTACCGGCATCGGGCTTGAACGTATTTCAAAAGGAGAGTTTCTACCGAAAGGGGTAAAGTATGGCTATTTGTTTATAGTCTATTCTCTCCTTCTTGTTCTAATTCTGATAGCAGTTAATAAACCTATAATGAATAAGGTTCTTCCAAATATTATCAAAGATTTTTTGTTATTCAGTGTTTTATTTTTTATTTTTAACCTTGGTTTGTTTCTATTGAAGGATAGGAAACTTTCAAAGAATCTTTTTTATATTTCATTATTATTAT
Organism: Nitrospirae bacterium RBG_13_39_12; assembly: GCA_001805125.1. Classification (GTDB taxonomy): domain Bacteria; phylum Nitrospirota; class Thermodesulfovibrionia; order Thermodesulfovibrionales; family SM23-35; genus RBG-13-39-12. The sequence goes on along the minus strand of MHEF01000162.1, from coordinate 4,879 downwards.
TAGCATTTTTTGATTTTTACATTCATGGTTCAGGTGCCTCAACCATCGGTGCAAAAATGCTACATAATGATTGGGAAAAAGAATCTTCAATTGTGTCGGCTATCAGGGAAAAGATGGAACCGTTACGTGCTGAAAAGACCGGAACACCCCTTTTATCCCACGAAGAAGTTAAAGATGGTCTTTTCAGAGTCTATGTTGAGGATGGTATTAACCAGCATATGCAGTTTTTACCTTATTTCCCATATAGTTACTTGAAATTGGCTGCAATAGGATTCAACCGGCCGATATTGAAAAGGATTTTTATGGTTGATGGATACAATCCGATGCTTTTAAAGCGTTATGTATTGTTCAATTCAAATTTTAGAGATAAGGATTACAAAAAATTTCTAATGTTATCCAATGTTAAATACGTATTAAAATCTGATGGCACTATATACGTTCTTCCTGATTCAGAACTGCTTCCGCGGGCTTACCTGGTTAAAAGTGCTATCTATGTAAAAACCCCTGATTCAATAATTGATAAACTCTCAGACCCTTCACTGGATGTAAGGGAAAAAGCAATTGTTGAAAAGCCATTGGAATTTAAAGGAGTAGATGTCTGCAGCGGAAAAAGAGAGGCGGAAGTAGTAGAATATTCCCCTGATATAATAAAACTGACAACAGAAAGTGACTGCCCATCTCTTCTGGTAATAAGTGATACATATTATCCGGGGTGGAATGTCAAAGTGGATTCAGGTATCAAAACTGATGCCTTAAAGGTAAATTACTGTTTCATGGGCACACCTGTCCCCTCAGGCAAACACAATGTCTTTTTTGAGTTTAATCCTAAAAGCTTTAAAATGGGACTGACTGTCTCTGTCTTAAGCTTTGTATCAGTTATAATTATTTTCCTGATTAGAATTAGAAAACAGAAACATAAGATAATATAGGTATCAAAGAATCAATAATGCATAAAATGGGAAAAAAGAAAGAGTTCATATCAATTATAATTCCTGCTTATAATGGATCCAGTCGTATACTTTCAACTCTTAACAAGAGAGACAGATATCTTGAAAGATAGGATAAAAGAAGTGCCAATAAGATGGTTTAAATCTCCTGATTCCAAAGTCAGTCTTATTAAAGACTCATTACAGATGTTAAAAGATCTGGTAAAAATTAGATTCAGAAAAGTATAAGTTTATTAACTCGAAAAATGCATTTAGATAGAAAGATGGCAGGCACATATGCATCAAAACCTCTTAAATGCAGAATTTACGTCTGTATAGTATTTAATGGATAATAATGAAAACGTGCAGGAAATCCGGGTCATTAAACCGCTCACAAAGGTGCTGTCCGCCTCGGCGGATTCGCTGAGGAGAACTCAAGAGCTTTTGCTGCACACATGCCTGCCGTTAATTGCATTTTTCGGGTTAATAAATATCTTCCCCTCAAAATCCTCAATCCCGGGGATGTATCAGTCTGACAAGATGATTTCTTACAAAGGAAAACGCTAAAATGTGACATCATGAAATGGTGACATATTCCCAGGTTTTGGTCTTGACAATACGTTGAGAATGAATTATTGTTACATGATTATATATGTGAAATAAAAGGAGAAGTTTTTGAAGTTCAAAATATCTTTTTTCATAGTAATAAATCTGATTTTGTCATTTTATATCGTTCCCGCTGCTGTTTCACAGGATGCAGGACAAGTAATACAGGAAGATGTAGAAGAAGAGGAACAGCAGATAATCGAAGACGAAAAAGACAATACCAGGAGAGCACTTGAAAAAGAACTCAAAAAGAGAATGAAAGAGTCGAAGTCTAAAGCTAAGACTATCACACCTCCTCAAGAGCAGCCAGCCGAATCGGAAGAACAAGCACCTGCCAAGATAGAAGAGAAGAAAAGTGAGTCACAGCAACCAGTGACAGGAGAGGCTGTGCCTCTTGAGGCTGAAAAAGTGCCGGTTCCCGCAAAAGAGATGGCTAAGCCACAAATTGCTGCAGGCACAGTAAGTTTCTTTTTTGACGATGCGGATATATTTGAGGTTGCCCAGACAATTTTCGGTGAAGTCCTTAAGGTTAATTACATAATCGACCCGAGAGTTAAGGGGAGGGTAAATTTCAGGACAGTCACCCCTATACCAATTAGTGAGGTCCTGCCGATAATGGAGATAATACTTCGTTTAAACGGTGTGGGTTTTGTTGAGGAGAGGGGTCTTTATAATATAATCCCATTGGACGATGTGGCAAAAGAGCTGGTTTATGCCCAGGTTGGAAAGTCTCCTGAAAATGTTGCCATAGAGCTCTTCACTTTTAAAAATATGGATTTAAAGGATTCAATGGTAGATATTGAAAATGCCCTGGGATTAAACATTAAAGGTGGAATGGTCAGAATAATGCCTATATACCGCTTGAATGCATTAATTGTAGTTGCTTCCACGAAAGAGCAGTTGGCATATATAGGGAAATGGGTTGAAGTCTTCGATGATATGTTTTTAACAGCGAGACCCAAGATTTTTGTTTATCCGTTACAAAACAGTAAGGCGGCGCATATTGCCTCACTGCTCCAGTCTATTTTTTCAGGAAGTCCGGCAATAGGGACTTCACCTGCAGCAAAAACAGAACCATCGTCAAAAGCCACCACCCCGGCTCCCAAATCCGGCGTAACAGCGGTTGTCAGCGGAACAGGTTCCCTGGTCTCTCCGGAGACCAAGGTCTTTGCGGATGAGATAACAAACTCGCTGATAATTCTTGCAACCCCTTCAGATTATGAATTCGTCAAGGAGACGATTAAAAGACTGGATATTGTACCAAGACAGGTTGTGATTGAGGCGCTTGTTGCCGAGATAAAGCTTACGGACGATTTGGATTTCGGTCTGGCATGGTCCATAAAAACCGATATTAAAATACACGGATTTAAACCCTTTGTAAATGATTTTGATCTTGGCAGTGAAATGGGTCAAAGAGGAAGTGTCTTAGGCGGTGATGACGCAGCTAAACTGGGATCAGGCTTCACATTCTACGCTACCGATCCGGAAGGTGTTGTCAGAGCCCGTCTCGAGGCACTTGCTTCAGATTCAAAGCTTAAGGTACTGGCTTCCCCGCATATTATTGTTTCTGATAACCGGGAAGCAAGGATACAGATAGGGGATCAGGTGCCTATAGCTACCTCAGAGACCAATATTACAGGAACGACACAGATTCAGAGAACAATTCAATACAGGGATACAGGAATAATACTTAAAGTAAAGCCGCAGGTTAATGAAGGCGGACTTGTATCTCTCGATATCAGTCAGGAAGTTTCAAATTTTTTCATACAAAAGATTTTTGACTCAGACCAGGTCGTAATAAGCAAGAGGGAAGCTGAAACGAATCTTGTTGTTCAGGATAACCAAACAATAATTATTGGAGGACTAATAAGGGAAGATACTACTAAGTCGAGAGAAGGCCTGCCTTTCTTGAGTAAGATACCGATTCTCGGGTATCTCTTTGGCAGCACATCAGACAAATACGCTCGAACGGAACTCATCATCCTTCTAACACCTCACGTAGTCAGGAATCAGCAAGAGGCTAAAGATATCACAACAGATTATATTGATAAATTCAAAGACCCGGGCAGAAGAACGAAGATAGAAGAGTTAATAAAAAGGGAAGATTAATATCAGGCTGGTAAAGAACAGTAAACGGGTTTCCAATCACTGTATTCTTTAATTTATGAATAATCTGTCTGCAAGAATAATATCTAATATTTTGTGGGTGGTGTCTATACACACTAAAAAATCATTACCCGATAACCTGTAGAAGATGGATGATTTCTTTGAAACCTCTGTATTGATTAACTCTTTATCTTTCTGCGATTGGACTAATGTTGCTGGAATCTGACATCATCCCTTTCAACCTGTCTTCCCCTTTAGGCAACAAAATCATTGTCCTTTCACCTCATCCAGACGATGAAATACTTGGATGCGGAGGGACCATAAGGCTACTTATCAATTCGAAAAAAAACATAAAGGTCATATTCTTAACAAGCGGAGACAAGGCTGACTCTTCTAATCCTGCATCATATATGAGACACGATGAAGAACATATTACAGATTATTCGAAGATGCGGGAGAAAGAAGCGGTGAATTCCCTCAGGGTATTAGGTATTTCTGATTACGAATTCCTGAGGTTCCCTGACAGATCTCTGGACCGGCTTTACGATAGTGTTCTCGAAAGGTTGTTTGCAATTATAAGGGAATACAAACCTGATACAATTTACAGTCCGTCAACAATAGAGCTTAACCCCGACCACAGGACAACAGCAAAACTATCACTTGAGATCCAGAGGACAATGACGGGGCATGAAGGATATGAACCTGTAAAACTTGTATTTTATGAAGTAACAACGCCTCTTAGGCCTAATATGCTTATAGATATAACATCAGTTTATACTATAAAAAGGAAGGCAATAAAGAGATATAAATCTCAACTGAAAATCAGAGATTATCTCAAACTTATTACTGCTTTGAATGCACTCAGGTCTTTAACGGTTGACGGAGCGCGCTATGTCGAGGCATTCTGGTGTGCAGATAAACCATTGAACAGTGAAGATGTCATAAAATGGCTGAGCTACCAGCGGGCAATTTCTGAGCATTTGTAGATGTAACAAAGCGATTTTTTGAATGAAACTTTGAATGATGTGTGAAAAAGTACACAAAGTGATTTATAAATTACACAAACATAATGTCGTACATTCATTAAATATCAAGCATTTTTTTGTTGACTTTATTGCTCAGAATTAATATTCTTATACATTGCGATAGGTAAAGGTAACGAGCAAAAAAAATCAATTTTTTGTTTTGATGGTTTTAGCCCTTGGCTAAAAAAATTTGATAGCAGTCTTAATAAAAAGGAG
>MHEF01000161.1:28775-40307 GCA_001805125.1 Nitrospirae bacterium RBG_13_39_12 | reverse complement strand
AGTTAGTAGTGTGAAAATTGTAATCTGTACGTATCATGATGCTTTATGTACAAGAATATTAAAAGCAAGAATGAGGCCAGGCTTTTTAAACCATAGAAGTTGATCTAATTATTCCTAAACACTTTGGATTTACTACTAAAAATTGTTATCGGTTAACACTGTAATCTGTTTATTTAGAGATTTTACTTGCTTAATTTGTATCTTTTTTTCAACAGGGTGTAGATTATATGTTGCGATTCAATATGTATCTATGGTAAAATTTTAATAGAATTCAAAGCCACGAAGGCATAAAAACGGCCAGTAGGTCGAAAAGCTTTCGCGGCTTTTTTTTATTGTTGCGGGAAGGGGGTACCATGATTAGTCTCTAAGTTATGAGGAAAGTTTTTTCCCTTCAAAATTAAGATGTAATTATCATAAATGCAAGGAGGTTGTAAAATGTTTTTTAAGTTTAAAAAAAATTTTATTCTAACAATTGTACCTTTCTTATTTGTGGTTCTATCGCCTTTTTTAGCTTTTGCCTATGACGTTAACGATAAGCTGAGAATCGAAGGAACCTTAACGGGTGTTTCCCAATATGGGGATTTTGATGTTGACGGAATAGATAACGCTGACAGGGGAGCAGCTGTTTTAGATCTTGGGATGAACTTTCATCCTTCCGATAGCGATGAATTCCAAATCACGCTAAGCTATGCAGACGGAAATGGATTGAATCCTATATTTCCTTTTTCTCTGGTACCTTTTGCTGATGACCTTGAAGATGATCTCAAGGATATAAATGGCAGGAACAGAGATTATCTGCTTGAGGCTTGGTATAAGCATACCTTTGTACTTTCTGAAAACGTCTCACTCGGGATAACCGGAGGTATTATCGACTCAACTGGATATATAGACGACAATAATGTTGCAAACGACGAGTGCGGTCAGTTCATGAATGAAGTATTCGTAAATCATAGAAACGTCAATCTCCCTTCATATGACCTTGGAGGAGTTGTAGAACTCGATATATCTGGCTTTTCTGTAAGGGGTCTGGTAATGAATACAAAGTATGAGTCTGACGAGGATACTTTCAAAAACTACAATTACTATGCACTTCAAATAGGTTACGCCCTTGATACTGCTCTGGGTAAGGGTAATTATAGAATTTATGGCTTCACGACAGGCAAAAGATTTCTGGACTGGGATGAAACTGGTGCAGAGAGACTGCAGGGGATTGGAATCTCTGCGGATCAGCAGCTAAGCTCAATTATCGGTGTCTTTGCGAGGTTAGGATGGCAGGATAATGCTGCAGTTATAGATCATGAAGCAGCTTATTCCGGAGGCGTTAATATAAACGGCAAATTGTGGGGGAGGGAAAATGATGAGATCGGTATTGGGTATGCATACCTGACCGGTGCAGATAAGGCAGAGATAGACAAAACCAATGCACTTGAGGCTTATGCCAAATTGCAAATCACTCCGTTCAGCGATATAACTTTTGATGTCCAGTATATAAGAGATGATATGAATCACGATGATAATCGGGATGGAGTAATCTACGGGATCAGGGCAAAAGCATATTTCTGATGTAATCAGAAAGTATATATATAGGATTCTTATTTAATATGATATTATCGTTCTAATTTAAGGAGGCAGCTATGCATATGTCAGATGCGTTACTTTCACCTACAGTGGGCGGTGCACTCTGGGCAGGGACAATTGGAACAATTGTTTATTGTGCAAGAAAATTGAAGGAGAAAATGGATGAAAAAATGATCCCCTTAATGGGCGTCCTTGGCGCCTTTATCTTTGCGGGACAGATGATTAATTTCACGATACCAGGAACCGGATCAAGCGGACATATAGGTGGAGGAATGCTTCTTGCGATTTTGCTTGGGCCGTATTCAGCATTTCTGGTGATAGCTTCTGTCCTCATGGTACAGGCCCTTTTCTTCGCTGATGGGGGACTACTCGCCCTTGGAGCTAATATCTGGAATCTCGGGATATACCCCTGTTTCATAGCCTATCCACTTATTTACAGAACTATCGTTAGGCAAAAGATATCTCCCAGAAGAATTACCATTGCCACAATCCTGAGTGTCGTAATCGGCCTTCAACTCGGTGCGCTTTCCGTTGTTCTTGAGACAAAGATGTCTGGCATAACAGAACTACCCCTTAGTACATTTCTTTTGCTCATGCAACCTATACATCTTGCCATTGGTTTGATCGAGGGATTTGCTACCGCTGGCATTGTTATTTATGTGAGAACTCTAAGACCGGACATCGTTGAAGACCTTGAAGGTGTAAAGGCTCTTTCTTCAAGCGGATCACTAAAAAAGGTGCTGGTAGTTATGGCGGTACTGGCGGTCATTACCGGTAGTGCGTTTTCATGGTTTGCGTCAACATACCCTGACGGGCTTGAGTGGTCAATTGAAAAGATTTACGGCAAGCCAGAAATATCGGAAAAAGAAAACCCTATAAAAAAGAGCCTATCAAAACTTCAGGAGAAGACTGCTGTTCTCCCTGATTATTCTTTTCCATCAAAGGGTGAAGAAGAGGCGAAACCTTCCTGGCCGGCAGTAGATCCTGGAACATCATTCGCCGGGTTTATCGGTGGCATAATGGTATTGGTTTTAATTTTCATTTTTGGAATAGGGATAAAGTATATTAGGAAGCATAAAGAAAAGACATGACCTTTGATTCGGAATACTTCAATTTGGGCTATCTTGATACCCTATCTTATAAAGATACATTTGTTCACAGGCTCGACCCGAGAGTAAAACTTTTTGTGTCCTTTATATTTATCCTCTTTGTCGTCTCTTTCCCTAAGTATGAACTTTCGGGACTTATGCCATTCTTTATTTATCCTGTTTTTCTGCTAACTGCAGGTGATATACCCTTAAAAGCTATTGTAAAAAAGGTGCTCTTCGTATCACCCTTTGCTATTTTTATCGGCATATTTAATCCCCTGATTGACACAAATGTGATTATTAAACTGTTTGGAGTTCCGGTTACCGGTGGGTGGGTTTCCTTTTTTTCAATTATTGTTAAATTTATCCTCACAGTAAGTACTGCGCTCCTTCTGATTGCAGTTACTTCTTTCCCGGGGATATGCGAAGCACTCGAGAGGCTGAAGTTGCCGAAGATTTTCGTAGTCCAGCTTCTTTTCCTTTATAGATATCTTTTTGTCCTTTTTGAAGAAACACTAAGGATGGTAAGGGCGAGAGAGGCAAGGTCATTCGGTAAAAAAGGAAAAGAGATGAAAACATTCATAAGATTGGTTTCGGTTCTCCTCATAAAAAGTGTGGAAAGGGCAGAGAGAATTTACCAGGCAATGCTTTCAAGGGGTTTCAGGGGTGAGATAAAAGTTCTTAAGATACATAGCCTAAGACTTCAGGATGTCCTTTTCGCAATATTTTCAGTTATTATCTTCTATGCTTTCAGGAACTTTGATATCGTAAGCTTAATCGGGGAAACCCTAAGGAGTTTTTTTAGATGAGTCATCATATAGTGGAGCTAAAAAATGTCAAATTCCATTATCCTGATGGGACAGAGGCGTTGAAAGGTATTTCCTTTAGAATATTGCATGGAGAATCCGTAGGTATAACAGGCGCAAATGGTGCTGGAAAGACAACGATTCTTCTGAATCTTAACGGACATCTCCTCCCGACAGACGGGGAAATATCAATAGGGGAAATACCGCTTACCAAAAAGACAAGGCAGGAGATAAGGAAGAAGGTAGGATTTGTTTTTCAGAGACCGGATGATCAGTTATTCATGCCAACTGTTTATGAGGATGTGGCCTTCGGCCCTATAAATCTCGGGCTAACTGAAGAAAAGGTTGACGAAAGGGTAAAGAATGCTCTCAATATGGTAGGTTGTCTTCATCTCATGAGCAGACCTCCTCACAGACTCTCTGAAGGCCAGAAAAGGGCTGTAGCTATTGCTACTGTAATGGCAATAAATCCTGACATTTTAATTATGGATGAGCCTGCATCAAACCTTGACCCTAGATCGAGAAGACAACTTATAAACCTACTTAAAAGTTTTAAACACACAAAGATTATCGCTTCCCATGACCTTGATCTGATACTGGATATATGTGAGAGGTGCATTATTATAAAAGATGGGAAAGTTGTAGCTGATGGTCCATCCGAAGAAGTCCTTTCAAATGAGACGTTGCTTGAGGAGAACAACCTCGAACTACCTCTCTCAAGAAATCACCCGCGTTTGTATATGCGAAGCTGATAAAATAAGGTGTACTTTATCGGACAAACAAACTCTTTTTAAAAATATCTGTTTAAAAGATCGAGATTGATTTGGCAAGATTGGAACTACCTGCCCCTTTTATAAATTTAAATTTGATTGATGTATTCAAAAATCAATATAATGTTTAATGCTTGATATTTTTAGAATATTACTTGTACTCGCGCTTATTTTATTTCTGCTGAGAAAAAAGCTGAATATAGGGTACGTTATGCTTATTGCTGCAGCTTTTTTAGCCGTTCTTTATCAAATGTCATTCGTTTCTATATGGCAGACTTGCAAAGGAGCTGTCCTTAACGATGTGACTATTAAATTACTCCTTGCCTTGTCCTTTATCAGAATCTTCGAGTTGATACTGAGAGAGCATGCTATCCTTGCACAGATGATGAATGCTGTGAAGACGATATTAAGAAACAGGAAAATAGTAATAGTTTCAATGCCTCTGCTGATAGGTCTTATGCCATCAGTCGGAGGTGCATATTTTTCAGCTCCCATGGTAGCCGAGACAACGAGTGACATTAAGATGAGTCCCGAAGAAAAGAGTTTTATCAACTATTGGTTCAGACATCCATGGGAATATATATTACCGTTATACCCCGGAATCCTTCTTGCGTCAGCTATCTCGAAAATTGAGCTTCATACCCTTATTACTTTAAATATATTCTTTGCAGTTCTGATGCTGTTAGCAGGGTTTATCTTTTCCATGCATGGCATAAAGGGTGTAGTTAAGACAGAGGAGAGAATTTCTAAAAAAGGGTTATGGAGTTTTGTACCGATAATTACTGTTCTTCTGCTTGTAGTTATGTTCCATATAGAACTCCATTATGCATTGATTTCTGTTATTGTTTTTTTGCTGCTGTTCTTTAGGTACAAGCTTAAATCTATTATTAATGCCCTTAAACAAGGTTTTTCTAAGGATGTAATCGTATTGATACTCGGTGTTATGGTTTTCAAAGAAGCCATGGAATATTCAGGAGCGGTTAATAACCTCAGCCAGTTTTTTATTAGGGAGGGAATTCCGAACCTTCCTATTCTTTTCCTACTTCCGTTTATTACGGGCTTGCTCACCGGGATTACTGTCGGTTTTGTAGGGGCAACATTCCCTCTTATAATAAGCATTGCCGGGAATGCATCAATAGGTGCAATATTATTTGCATTTGTCGCCGGTTTTTTAGGTGTCCTTCTCTCCCCTGTTCATGTCTGTCTCATCCTTACGAAAGAATATTTTAAGGCTGATTTATGGGGTATCTACAAAATGATTATACCAGCGACTGTCGTTGTCTTTTGCGGAGCAATTGTAGGGTACTTTATCCTGAAATAAATCCAAAATTCTAATATCTAAATCCCAAACAAATTCAAAATCATAATGAGTGAAACTATTTTGAATTTTAAAATTAAAATCAGGAAAGTGATAAACCCGAAAAATGCATTTAGATTTTAAAGCTGGTAGGCACATATGCATCTCTCCTCAGCGAGTCGCCGGGGAGAGAATCTTTCTTAAAGAACCGCTGAATACTTTTAGTCAATGGAGGCAAAGAAGGATTGCGGACAAGCCGCAATGACACTGTCGTTATCGTCTATCTACTTACCCTTTTATTACTCCGATCGGCCTTAACCTTGCAACCTTTTTTGATATTCCTGCCCTGTTAACTACATCAACAACATTTGATATATCCTTATAGGCATCAGACATTTCCTCAGCAAGTGTTTCTCTGCCAGCAGCTCTCACTATGATGCCTTTATCCTCCATCTCACGCCATATTGCACGGCCTTTTGCCCTTCTGATCGCTTGATGTCTGGACATTATCCTGCCGGCACCGTGACATGTTGAACCAAAAGTTTCCTGCATTGCTTTTTCAGTTCCAAGTAGTACATAGGATGCCCGTCCCATATCTCCCGGGATTAAGACAGGTTGCCCGATGGATCTGTAAATCTCAGGAAGCTCGGGGTGGCCCGGAGGGAATGCCCTTGTTGCACCCTTTCTATGGACTACCAGCTTCATCTTTTTGCCGTTAACCTCATGTTCTTCGACTTTTGCTATGTTATGGGCGACATCGTATATAAGAGACATACCAAGTTTTCTTGGAGATATGTTCAACGCTTTCAGAAATGCCTCAATCGTCCAGTGCATAATACACTGCCTGTTTGCCCATGCATAATTGGCTGCAGCCCTCATTGCAGCAAGGTAATCCTGTGCCTCAGGACTTTCAAAAGGTGTACATGCAAGTTCTTTATCGAATAATTCTATCTTGTACTTATTTACAGCCCTCTCCATGACTGCAAGAAAATCTGTGCAAACCTGATGACCGAACCCGCGGGAACCTGTATGTATCATCACAGTAATCTGATTTTCAAAAAGCCCAAGACGGTTTGCTGCTTTTTCATCGTAAATATCATCAACATACTGCACTTCGAGAAAGTGGTTACCTGACCCGAGTGTGCCCTGCTGAGCCTTTCCACGCTCGAAAGCTTTCTGGCTTATTATAGACGGGTCAGCACCTTCAATACATCCGCCTGATTCTGTTTTTTCAAGATCTCCAGCGTCTCCGAAGCCCTGTTCGACAGCCCAGCGTGCACCTTTAAGGAGGAGACCCATTTGATCTTCAAGCGCAAGACGAATCTTTCCCTTTGAGCCTACTCCTGACGGTATTTCGTTATACAAGATACCAACAAGGTCCTTAATCTTTGGAGAAACTTCGTCTTTATTAAGGTTGCTTCTAAGAAGCCGGACACCGCAGTTAATATCGTAGCCGACACCGCCTGGTGAGACAATCCCCTTCTTTAAGTCAAAAGCTGCCACGCCGCCTATCGAAAATCCGTATCCTGTGTGCACATCAGGCATTGCCAGTGACGATTTAATAATTCCTGGCAAGGTAGCTACATTTGCAATCTGGTCTATTGACTGGGGTTCAAGTTCCTTTTCAAGGAGTTCATCGACGTAAATAATTCCTTTAACCCTCATCCCCTGCTTGTAATCAAGAGGGACCTCAATCCTTGTATCATCAATCCTTTTAAGTTTTTGTAAATCCATGATTGACCTTTCTTTGAATTATAGTAATATAATTATATCTATTGTGATAAAAATTTGCCTCTTTGAGAAAATACAATGAAAGATGAACAAAAGACAAAAAAGCAACTCATCAGTGAATTGGTGGAATTGCATCAACGGATCACTAAACTGGAAGCAAAAGAGGCCGACAACAAGCAGGTAGAGGACTGGGACAGGTTGTTGAAAGAGGCAATTGAATCCTTGCCTATAGGGATTACCATTAGCGACGTAGAGGGAAAAATTGTATACACAAATCTCGCCGAGGCGGAAATTCACGGATATACGGTTGAAGAATTAATTGGCAGGGATGCCAGAATGTTAGCTCCACCTGAACTATGGAAGCCTCTGACGTTTGATCAATTACATGAGATGGGGGTCTGGAGGAGGGATAGCATAAACATCCGAAAAAGCGGCGAAGAGTTTCCAGTCCATCTGATCTCTATTGCTGTAAAGGATACAAAGGGGATACCGATCAGTATTATTACAGCATGTGAAGACATTACTGAGCGCAAGCAGGCAGGGGAGGTATTGCAACGCAGTGAAGAACATTTCCGCGCACTCATTGAAAACTCTTCAGATATCGTTATTATTGTAGATAAAAAAGGAACTATTACTTATGCAAGCCCCTCCATTGAGCGTTTTCTCGGATATAAACCAAAAGAGTTAATTGGTAAAAGTGGTTTTAATTTTATTCTGCTGGCCGATCTTCCGAGAGCTATGTTTGATTTTGGCAGGGCGATAATAACAAAAGAAGTCAATATCCCCAATGCTTTCCATGTCCGGCATAAAGACGGCTCGGAGCGTATTTTAGAGGGAGTTGGTAGGAATCTTTTAGACAAACCTGCAGTTGCAGGTTTTGTTATAAATGCCCGCGACGTCTCAGAACGCAAGCAGTCAGAAAGATCTCTGAGAGAGAGCGAGGAGAAATATCGCAATCTGGTTGAACGGGCAAATGATGGCATTGTGATTATCCAGGACGAAATAATAAGATATGCAAATCCGCATCTTGCAGAAATGAGCGGATATACCATAGAAGAGTTAATCGGGAATCCCTTTGCAAATTATCTACATCCTGATGAACTTCATAAAGTAGTTGATTACTATAAGAAACGCATGTCAGGGGAGGAGGTCAAACACGTATATGAATCAGCAGTATTGAACAAAAACGGTTATAAGTTAGATGTAGAGTTAAACGCGGGCATAGTCATTTATGAGGGAAAACCTGCTGACCTGGTAATTATTCGTGATATCACTGAACGCAAGAAAGCTGAGAATAAACTGAGAGATAGCGAAGAGCAATACAGGGAACTCTTTGAGAACACAAGTGACATTATACAGATTCTTGCGCCAGATGGACATTTTCTATATGTAAACCGTGCTTGGCGAGAAACCCTCGGATATAATGAGGAAGAAGTTTCAAAGCTGTCATTATTTGACATTATTAATCCTGATAACCAGGCACACTGCCAGGTATTATTCCAGAGTGTGATAGCCGGAGAAAAGATTGATAAAGTCGAGGTAGAGCTTGTTGCCAAAGACGGCAGGAGAATTATGGTTGAAGGAAATGCCAGGTGCAGATTAGTAGATGGAAAAGCTATTCATGCTCAGTGTATCTTCCGTGACATCACCGAGCGCAAGCATGCGGAGGAGGCGTTACAGCAACGCAATAAATTGCTGAACGCTTTAAGCAGAGCACAAGCTCAGTTTATATCAAACGTTACCCCGCATGTTTTATTTGAAGAACTACTGAATCAACTACTTCAACTGACTCAAAGCGAATATGGGTTTATCGGTGATGTCCTTTATAACATTAAGGGTGAACCTTATTTAAAAACTTACGCCATTACAAACATTGCCTGGAATGAAGAAACATGGAAGTTTTATAAAGAAAATGCTCCTGCCGGTATGGAATTCTACAACCTTAAAACGCTCTTTGGTGCAGTTATGACTACCTGTAAGCCGGTTATTTCCAATAACCCGTCTGTTGACCTTCGGCGTGGAGGGCTTCCTGAAGGACATCCACCACTTAATTCTTTTTTAGGATTGCCTTTTTATAAGGGTGATAAATTGATAGGTATGGTCGGTATTGCTAACAGGCCTGCTGGCTATGACGAGAGGATAATAGAATATCTGCATCCCTTTCTTGTTACATGCGCAAATATCGTGGAAGCATATAGAATTGACCATCAACGCGAGCAGGCAGAAAAGTCACTGCAAGAACGAGGCCGCCAGCAAAAGGCTATCCTTAACAATATCCCTGATATTGCCTGGTTGAAGGACAGGGAAAGCAGGTTCATCGCTGTAAATGAATCTTTCGGAAAATCATGCGGAGTAACCCCCGAGGATTTAGTCGGAAAGACTGATTTGGATATCTGGCCGAAGGAATTAGCCGAAAGATACAGAGCTGCTGATAGAGAGGTTATGGAATCAGGCAAACGAAAAGATGTCGAGGAACCTCTGGCAGACAAAAAAGGCAAAATACAATGGATTGAGACGATAAAAACGCCTATTTACAACGATAAAGGAGAAATCATAGGCACAACAGGCATCGCCCGTGACATCACGGAGCGCAAACAGGCTGAGGAAGAAATCCAGCGGAATTATGATACCCAAACTGTAATAAATTCGGTACTAAAACTTGCGCAGGAAAATATCTCTCTTGAAGAACTTTTTAAGCATGTGCTTGACATGATACTGTCAATTACGTGGCTTTCCTTAGAATCAAAAGGCAGCATTTTCCTTATTGAAGATTCCCCTGAGGTTCTGGTAATGAAGGTCCAAAAAAATCTTACCGAACCGGTTCAGAAGAAATGTGCCCGGGTTCCTTTTGGCAAATGCCTTTGTGGTCGGGCAGCACTGAAACAGGAGATACAATTTGCTGATTGTCTCGATGAAAGTCATGAACTTCGATATGAGGGAATGTCCTCTCATGGTCATTACTGTATGCCTATCCTGTTCGGCGGCAAAACACTCGGGGTGATGAATTTATATTTGAAAGAAGGGCATATCAGAGATCAAAAAGAATTGGATTTCTTGACTGCTATTGCCAATACACTGGCTGGAATCCTTGTGCGGCGACACGCTGAGGAGGAGATGAAAAAACTCTCGATGTCTGTTGAACAGTCTCAGGACTGGGTTGTTATCACTGATAGAGCGGGTAACATCGAATATATAAACAGAGCTGTTACAGAAATAACTGGATACGAAAAAGAAGAAATTATCGGGAAAAATCCAATGATATGGAAGTCCGGGAAACAGGGCAAAAAATTCTATAAAGAACTGTGGGATACGATACTCTCTGGAAGTTCATTCCTAGCGGTATTCATAAACAGGAAGAAGAACGGGGAACTCTTTTATCTTAACCAGACTATAACACCACTCAGAGATGAGATGGGAAACATGACTCATTTTGTATCTACAGGAAAAGATATAACCCAGCAAAAATATATGGAAGACAGGCTTAATTATCTCGCTTATTATGATGCTCTAACGGGACTCCCAAACAGGACTCTTTTTGTTGACAGGATAAAACAGGGATTAGCTAGAACAGCTTTTCACAAAAAGGTTATTGCAGTCTTGGTAGTGGATATAGACAGGTTTAAGTTCATAAACGATACATTCGGTTTCGACGCTGGCGATAATATTTTGAAAGAAGTTGCGGCAAGACTTTCAGCGTCTGTTCGAGAAGGGGATACAGTAGCACGTCTTGGAAGCGATGAATTCGGAATAGTACTCATTGATGTGGCCCATTCCGGAGACATTGTTTTTGTTGCGGAGACAATTATGAATAATACTTCTCGGATGATAAAGTTTAATGGGAAAGAAATTATATTGACTCTTAGTATTGGTATCTCGGTTTATCCTAACGATGGAGAAGATGTCAATGAATTAATAAAAAATGCAGAACTAGCTTTTTCAAAAGCAAAGCAGCAGGGTAGGAAAACCTATCAATTTTACACTGAGGGCATGAATATCAAGGCATCAGAACTTCTCGATTTGGAAAGAAATCTTCTAAACGCTATTAAAGAGAATGAATTCATACTCTACTACCAACCTTATTGGGACATAAATACAAAAGAGATTACTGGAATGGAAGCACTCATCAGGTGGCAAAGTAAGGACAAGGGTTTAATACCTCCGGGAAAGTTTATCCCCGTACTTGAGGACACGGGGATGATCATAGAAGTTGGAGAATGGATACTGAGAACAGCAATCAAACAAAATAAGGAATGGCAGGATAA
>MHEF01000161.1:28144-28764 GCA_001805125.1 Nitrospirae bacterium RBG_13_39_12 | reverse complement strand
TTGTCCCGGTATCTGTGAATCTCTCATTAGTTCAGTTCAGACAGAAGGGGCTGTCAGAGATGGTAGACAGAGTACTCAGAGAATATAGTTTTTATCCGTCGCTCCTTACCCTGGAGATAACAGAAAGTGCTTTTATGGAAGATATTGAGTTTACGAGGTCAGTCCTTAAAAGATTTAGAGATATCGGAATCTCAATATCCGTTGATGATTTTGGGACCGGCTATTCGTCATTAAGCTATCTGAAAAAATTGCCGATAGATAACTTAAAGATCGATATATCTTTCATAAGGGAGATAGAAAAAGACCCTGACACTGCTTCAATTGTAACAGCAATCATATCTATGGCACATACCTTGAATCTAAAAACAATTGCCGAAGGCATTGAAACAGAGGGACAGTGGAAAATTTTACGCCTTTTGAGATGCGACATGGGGCAGGGTTATTACTTCAGCAAACCTTTGCCAGCAGAAGATGCTGAAAAATTACTTATATATCAAATATAACATCAATCTCCCAGGTGTTATTAATTTTTTCTATCCTGAGCTTATGATATGTAGCTGCTTTAATCAGAAGTTTTCCCTCATGACTTTCAGGATTAAATTCCTCGCCTGATATTGAAG
>MHEF01000161.1:23730-28115 GCA_001805125.1 Nitrospirae bacterium RBG_13_39_12 | reverse complement strand
ATCTCTTCCCCTTGAGGGGGGAGGGTAAGTGAGGGGGTGAATTCAGTGATAATAATTTTTTTGCCGATGAAACCGTATGTATCGAAATGAAAGATTAACTCATTCAGCCAGGAAACAAGAAGTCCGTCTAATGAATGGCTCTCTGCCGATATCTCAATTGTTTTTTTTTCTTTTATTGAATCGAGATTTGTAATGAGGCTGTACATCCCTACAGAGGCATTTATAAATACTTCTTTTATGTTTTCCCCGAAAGCCTTAATGCCGACATCGCCTGATATATCAAGAACCTTAAACATCTCCATGAAAAAGCATATCATTCAGAGGTTGCAGAGTCAAATGAAACATCATACTGAAAAACTGTATTTTTTAAGAAAAGGATGAGGGAATTAAAATGAAAAATTTGGTTAACTTAATTAGTTAAAAGATTCGAGAAATATAAAACTCTCATATAACAATTTTGGGATAAAATTAAAGGTCCCACATTTTAAAGCGGGACCCGCCAATCTATCAAAAATCCTCTTTTAATTAAAAGGATAGGTGATTTAAAACCAATAAATTAAAAATTCTTAGAACTATTTCTTTTTTTCAGCTGATTCCTTTGTTTCCTGTTTCGGTGTTTCCTTAGGTTCACCTGTTGTTCCGGGTTTTTCTTGTACTGCTTTCTCCTTATCTTCTTCAGAAGAAAGTTTAGCGAGGGATTCTTTGTTTATATCCACATTATATTTTTTCTTCAGGCTCTCGATATATGAATCAAAAATTTCTTTCTGCTTTTCTCCGGAAAGATGCTGAAAAATGAGGTTCTTTACTTTTTCAAATTCGACTACTTTCCCTGTCTTTTTATCTATTATTTCCTGTTTGTGCGTTTCATAATAATTTTTTACTTCCTGATCTGTGACATCTGCCTTTGTTTCTATCTCTTTTTCAAGCAGCACACCCAGAAGAGTGATCTTTTTGAAATCCTCTATTTTTTTCAGATATTCTTTATCCTTTTCAAGCCCTTTTGTTAATGCTTCTTGATATAGAAGCTCTTTCTTGATGAGTTCTTCCAAGAATTTTTCTTTCCCGCTACCACCCTCGAAAATTTTCTGCGCAAATTCAGGCAGGGCCTTGAGTTCCTTTTCAAAATCAGCTGTTGTTATTGTTTCTTTGCCGACCTTTGCAAGATATGGTCCTTTCCGACCATCCTTTTTTGCACATGTAACAAATGCAAAAAGTATAGAGATAATAAGTACCGGAAAAAAAAATTTTTTCATTAAATCCTCCTGTTTTAATTGTAGTAGTAACAGTGTTGGTTTCCCTTTTCAACTGAAACCTTGCACTGTAACAATTTTGTATTCGTCAGACATTATATATTAATTCAAATGTTTTTTGACACATAAAAATTTTTGTGATAAATTAGCATAGTTTTTAAGGTTCTGATATGAAATGGAAGAAATCGCATAGGTTATTCAAGAAAGCATGTGAACTTATCCCCGGAGGGGTCAACAGCCCTGTTCGCGCTTTCAGGGCAGTCGGAGGATCCCCGATATTTATTGACAGAGCTAAAGGCTCGAAAATTTATGATGTTGATGGTAATGCTTATATAGACTATGTCCTTTCATGGGGACCACTAATACTTGGTCATGCCCATCCTAAGGTTATTCGTGCCCTTAAGAAGGCTATTGATAAGGGGACAAGTTATGGTGCACCCACATCGCTTGAAGTTGAACTTGCAGAACTTGTTTTAAAAATATATCCCTCAATGGACAAGGTAAGAATGGTAAATTCAGGCACAGAGGCTACGATGAGCGCAATCAGGGTAGCGCGGGGGTTTACAGGGAGAGATAAGATTATCAAGTTTGAGGGATGCTATCATGGTCATGCTGACGGACTGCTTGTCAAGGCTGGCTCCGGTGCTACAACATTCGGGGTTCCTGACAGCCCGGGGGTACCGAAATCCTATGCCAGAAATACAATAACACTGCCCTTTAATGACATAACAGCTATCAGAACAACGGTCAAGAGGGAGTGGAAATCTATTGCATGCGTAATAATTGAGCCGGTAGTCGGTAATATAGGCTGTGTTCTCCCTGAACCGGGATTTCTTGAGTCTTTAAGAAAACTTACAAAGGACTACAATATAGTTCTTATCTTTGACGAGGTAATGACCGGATTCAGGGTAGCATACGGAGGAGCACAGGCATATTACGATATTAGACCTGACATGACATGCCTGGGCAAGGTAATAGGTGGCGGGTTGCCTGTTGGCGCATATGGCGGGAAAAAGGAGATTATGTCAATGGTCTCACCGGAAGGACCTGTTTATCAGGCAGGAACTTTATCAGGAAATCCCCTGGCAATGACAGCTGGCATTGAGACCCTTAAAATACTGTCAAAACCCGGCACATACAAAAGACTTGAAAATCTTGCAGCAATGTTAGAAAGAGGACTTATAAAAGCAGCAGGCAGGGCAGGGGTAAAGACAAAATTTTACAGGTTAGGCACTATGTTCTGTAATTATTTTACAGATAAAAATGTCGTTAATTACGAGACCGCAAAGACATCTGACACTTCAAGATTTTCGAGGTTTTTTTTAAGCATGCTAAAAAGAGGAATAAACATAGCTCCTTCGCAATTTGAGGCTGGCTTTATGTCTACCGCACATACAGAGAAGGATATAGAAAAAACCCTTAAGGCAGCATATGAGTCTCTATTAGAAATTAGGTAACCAGATACCCAATCCCTAAGTTATTAATCAATCCAGGTACTTGATATTCAGATATTAGTCAATCTGATTGTTCCGATTTTGAAATATAAATTATTTTAGTATTATTATGTGTTAAGATTTACCTAACAATATGCCAGAGAAACCATTTTGGAAACAAATTGCCAAGGCGAGCGTAGTTGGACTTAACCTTGTAATTTCAACTATTGTCGGTGGCTTAATCGGGTACGGACTTGATTATGCTATGGACAGATGGTTTGGCATCAAAACTGCGCCTTGGCTTCTGTTCATCTTTGCGCTATTTGGTATCATAGCAGGATTTAAAGACCTGGTGATGATGGCAAAAAAGATGGAATAATGATTCTTCTAAAAAGGGTTTATAAACAGGTATTTCTCGTTCTTTTACCCCTGGCACTTCTTTCTGCATTCATTGAATGGAAGAGGTTACCCTTCAGTATACTGATTGGCGGCATTCTCGGCGTCGTGAATCTCAGGGGCCTTACACGCGGAGTTGAGGGCTTGATATTGACCCACAGGCCTACTGCAAAAATAGTTATCTTCAGTCTCCTGAGGCTTGCTATGCTTGCCGCTATCTTGACTTTTCTTGTCGCTTTTAAAATAGTAAACATATTTGGCATTCTCATAGGATTCACTGTAGTTTTTATCATGATTATAAAAGAAGGTCTGAAGGTTGCAAAAGAGTTATGAAAATCATCATTCGGTACCTTTCCGCATAAAGCTTGGAGCTTTATCCTTAGGATAAGTTCAGGAAGACCAATTAACTTCAAACGGTTATGGAACCTTAAGATGGCAACTGAATAAACAGACGGTGTAGTGTGCCCCTCTATTTCATAGAGGTAATCTGGCTTCTAAAAATTATTTAAGATGATTTTTTTTGACCGATACAATAAATATAAAAAACGTTTCATATAATTTAGGTAAAATGTTCATTGTAAGTCCGACAGACTCTTAATGGTCAAAGTGGAAATGTATATGGCATTTGCCGTCTTTGATAGATGATTTCACCTTGTCGACATGACTTATTATTAAGAAACCGGAGAGTCTTGTAAAAGCACTTTCATCCCTTAGAAGTTCGTCCTCAGAAGGTCGTTTCTCAGGGAGATCCATTAACGTACCGTCATAAAAAATATTAACATCCAGATTAAACTCATCAAAACTTACCACAACACTCAAATTTCTTTTTGCAAGCTTTAATTTAGTTACAGATTCCAGAAACTCGTTCATAACGGATACAGCCCGATAAATTACTTCTCTGCGCGCACCCCATAAAGACCCTGTTTTTTCCATAAAGTTAAATATTTTCTCGGATGAATCAACGCCTGGTTCCAGTTCGATCGTCTGAGTCTTCGCAATGCCTATCCGGAAGATCAGGTTTAAGAAAATTGCCATGAGGGTTGCTGTTGCAAGAGAAGAACTGAAAACAGGTTGAATCCAGGGGTGAATATTAGAGAAAATATCGGGCAGTACATCTACCATCAAGCCAAAGATAAGGGAAACTCCAATAATAATGGTCTTCCTGGCATCGATCATCCTGGACATGATGATCTGAATTCCAGCTACTATCATGAAAGAGATGGCAAAGATGAGGGTTGCTCCCATTACCGGTTTCGGAATCACTGCAAAGAGTGAAGAAATTTTAGGAATAAAAGCGAGGCTGATC
>MHEF01000161.1:23147-23611 GCA_001805125.1 Nitrospirae bacterium RBG_13_39_12 | reverse complement strand
ACTTACGGCATCTGCAAATATCCCTTTGCTGACATTTTTCATATCAGGACGTTTCCAATCCGCATCGTTAATTTTCTGGCACGTGGTAATATCTCCCATAGTTTTCAATGCCGAGCAGATCATCACGATAATATAGGGCACTAAAAGTGAAATACTAAACGACCAACCGGGATGCCGGGTAAACGGGAACCATAACAGGCTTGATTCACGGACATTGGTAAGGTCGGAAGGACTCATCAGTCCTAAGGCATAAGATAAAATATATCCGAAAATCATACCAATGAGTACACAAAATAACCTCAGCTTGCCTTTACCCCAGATGTTCAACGCGATAATCAATGAAAGTGTAGATATTGAAACGATAAGCTCAGAAGATTCAATTATATGGTCAATTCGGTCCAATCCCAGAAAATTAAGGCAAGCTATCCTGATTACTGTTATGCCGACCATCGCCACGATAAGGC
>MHEF01000161.1:14183-23134 GCA_001805125.1 Nitrospirae bacterium RBG_13_39_12 | reverse complement strand
GGGAAACAACACTCTTAGCCGATTGACAATTCTCGCAAAAACGGCTTCAGAGACACCTGAGATAAAAGTCATTCCATATAAAAGGGATAAGCCTCCGATTTTGGATGCCACCATGGCTGCAGCAAAATTTGTAGGAGAACAGACAGGTGGACACAGATATCCTGCCCCGATTGGACCCTTTGGAAGTGCCATGATAACTGACCCGATACCACCGGCTATCATGGACATACTGATCATAAAAGCAGCCTGTTCAGTTGTCCCGCCCATCTCTCTAACAATAATGACAGGAAAGGCGAGGGATATGGCATAGATGCAGATATGCTGAAACCCCATAAAGATGGTGAACCACAAAGGTGGTTTATCATCAACACCATATATCAGATTAGATGGTTTTTTCGGCAACCTCTCTCCTTTTTAACCAGAATAATGCATTGTTCAATTGCATTTTTTAGCTTAACGAAATTTAATGAACTTTAATATTAGATTTTACTACAATATATCATTGCTGCCTAAAATATATTCAGGGAAAGAGATATGACTCAATTTCCGGATCAAAATAAACTACCTCTTTTTGTGTTCAAACCTTTATTTGACTTTAATGTTATTGCAAAATACAGAACTGAGACCTCCGCTTCGACTTTGGTCTCATAGAGGTCACCCGTGATTTTGCTTCGTAAATCGAGCTATATCTCTTTATTTTTTTATAGGTTGAAATATTTATTTTTGAGTATGACAATATATGATAATTCTAAATGGAAATAATATGAAAGGGATGAAAGCACGATCGAGTCAAAGTCAGCCCCAATTTGTCATTCCCGCAATCCCGTCCCGAAGGCTTTCGGGATTCGGGAGGTCGGGTCGCCTCAGCGACTCGCCGAGGAGAGAATCCTTCCGGAAAGATTCCGGACAAGCCGGAATGACAAAGAAAAAAGCTTAAAATTTGGAACGGAGTTTGCTATGTATAAGCAAATACTTATCGCCACTGACGGAAAACAGCATAGTTCATCTGCCGTTATAGAGGCAATAGAAATAGCGAGAAAATTCGGCAGCGAGATTTATCTTCTGCATGCTCTGAAAAAAATGGTCGTTTCCGATCAGTTCGGTATCTCCCATTCCGTTATAGCGCAGAAGATGGAAGAGGCAACAAAAAAATATATGGAGACTTTTAGAGGACTTGCGATAGATGATGGTGTATTAAAATTCGAAACCATTGTTAGTTATGGGAAAGACTTCCATACAGCCATTTTGGAAGAGGCTGAGAAAAGAAATGTTGACTTGATTATGATCGGAAGAAGATCAATGAGCGCCCTGTCGAGATTAATTCTCAGGGGTGTAACGGATAAACTGTTAAGAAACCTTCCCTGTAATGTCCTGATAGTGCCTTTTACCGCTCTCATTCAATGGAAGAATATAATACTTGTCACCGATTATTCGCTTAAAGATAAGACTGTTATCGATGAAGCTCTTAAATTATCAAAAATATACGAAAGCAATCTTATTATAGTATCAGGAGATACCGGAGAGAAAAATAGAGATGAAGATATAAACATTATCATGAAACAGGCAGAGAAGGAAGGGATTGCGGTTGAAGCGCTGTCTGCAAGCGGTAAACTCCCTGACTTTATTGCCGCTCTTGCAAAAAAAAGGGATGCCGATATAATCATAACAGGAAGTCCTGTAAATGGCGGGAGCCGTTATTTTTTCAAGGGGAGTTTAATAGATCAGATATTTGACCGTTCTATATGCGCCGTACTTGTTATAAAAAGATAGATTATTATGGTAATTCATAAAGAGAAAGAACGATCTCTCTTCCACAGTCTGCTTGTTGATTTTGTCCTTTTCCTCCCTGATGTTGTAGCTGCAATTCTTGCAAATTCAATCATTATGCTTGCCGATGTATTGAAGTGCGCCACTGAACTAATATCAACGTTCCTTGCATGGATTGCTATCAGGAAAATAAGCAGGGGCAGTAAAGCTTATTATGACTACGGATTCGGCAAGCTTGAGAATTTAACAGGGATTATAGTTGCAGGGATTATGTTCATCTGCTTTGCAATAGTCGCAATCAGTGCGATTCTGAGAATAAGAACTCCTGAATCGGTTCATGCAGGAGGAGCAGGCCTGGGCATTGTTTTGATGTTTTTCGGCATGTGTGCAAACACCACCTTATGGGTTAAGAATTACAGGGTTGCAAAAAAAGAGCATTCTCCAATAATGGAGTCCCAGTGGCGTCTTTTCAGGGCAAAGGCTATTGCAGATACAGTTGTATTTATATCTCTCGTTCTCAGTCTAAGCCTGAGCAAATATCCCTGGTCGCATTACATAGATCCCTTTGGATCATTTATAATTGCAGGGTTCCTGCTCTTTTCGATTTACAGTGTTATCTCGGACTCTGTTTACGACCTTCTGGATAAAACGCTGGAAGAATCAATTCAGTTGATTATCATCAATAAACTGGTTGCTTTCTTCGATGAATACAAGGAGATTCACGGCATCCGTTCGAGAAGATCAGGCAATAATATTTTTATTGAAATTTTTCTGGAGTTTGACGGTGAAAGAAAAATGGCAGACGTTCAGAGAGTAATCAGTGAAATGAAAGCAAGCATGGAAGGTACAATAAAAGGTAGCTTTGTCACTATAGTGCCTACCACGCAAAGAGTGTCAGCATAAATCATGTCTATTTATCCTTAGACACGACTAAGCTCAATATATTTTTATCGTTTTCCCTGCGGTACTGAATATCGTCCGTTAATTTTTTCATAAGGAATACACCGAGGCCGCCTATCTCCCGTTCAGATATATCTGATGTCAGGTCAGGTTGTTTATGGGAAAGCACATTGAAGGGGACACCGGAATCTATAATATCCACGATAAACCGTCTGTCATTATCAATAAAACAAATTACCTCAACATCTCCAGTTTTGCCCTTGTAGGCATAGTTAAATATATTAACCAAAGCTTCTTCCATGACGAGTTCTATATCATAGATACTCTTTTGAGTAAATCCTTGCTCTTTTGCACAATGAGATACAACACCCATAAATTTATACAGATTATCAAGTTTTGCAGGCAATCTGATTGTTGACAGGACATGCATGGTTTATAACTGACTAATGGCTGCTTCCTCAGTATCATATGCCTGAAAGATAGAGTAAAACCCCGCTATCTTGAAGACCTCCTGGACCGGCCCAACCAGTTCGGCAAAAAGGATTTTCCCCTCTTTTTCCTTTAACTGCTTTGCAGTGGCAAGAATGCTCCGGAGGCCTGCGCTGCTGATGTATTCAAGTTTTGAAAAGTTGATAATAAATGTTTTTTCTCCTTTCGATATTAAATCTGTCATATCTTTTTCAAACAAAGGAGAAGTAACTGCATCCATTCTGCCTTTTACTGAAATAACCATAATGTCTTTCTCTTTTCTTTTAATTATCTCCATAAATACCTCCTCTATCCTTGTAAATGACTTTAATGCTATAACAATAAATGCAAAAGCTTGTTAACTATCCAAGCGAATACAGCACAAGCCGGTAATGTCAGTATCCATGCGTTAACAATTTTTTTACCAATTCCCCATCTGACAGCAGACAGTCTCTTTGTCGCACCAACCCCCATGATAGCAGTAGCTATCACATGTGTTGTGCTGACAGGAAGTCCTAAATGACTTGCACCCAGGATAATAGCAGTGGCTGACGTTTCTGCAGCGAAGCCGTGTACTGGTTCCAGCTTTAACATACTAACGCCCATAGTCTTTATTACCCTCCAGCCCCCGATAGCCGTCCCAAAACCCATTGCAATGGCGCATGTCAGTATGACCCATAACGGAACTTCTACGGATTGGAGAAAGCCGCCGCTTACCAGTGAAAGTGTAATTATTCCCATGACCTTCTGTGCATCGTTCGAGCCGTGACTCAATGCCATAAAACTTGCGGAGATTATCTGAAGTTTTCCAAAGTACTTGTTAACAGAACATACCGGAAGGGTTCCACAGTACTTTAATATAATTCGCATAAAAAAGAACCCGAATATTATTCCAAAAACAGGAGAGAGAATAAGTGATGAGAATATTTTTATCAACCCCGAAATGTTCAAAATCTTTAAGCCACCGTGTGATACCGATGCACCTATAAGCCCTCCTATGAGGGCGTGGGAAGCACTCACAGGCAGGCCAAGTCTTGTCATTAGTGTATTCCAGGAAAATCCTGCGAAAAGCGCACAGGCTATAACAATTTCTGTAACAGCCTTTGGATCTACAACTCCCTTTCCAATTGTCTTTGCCACTGCAGTTGTAAGAAAGGCACCGATGATGTTCATTACAACTGCAAGCAGTACTGCTTTAAAGGGGGTCAGAACTCTTGTTGAAACAACCGTTGCAATAGCATTTGCAGCGTCATTATAGCCATTGCTAATATCAAAGAGGATGGCAAGCGCGATGACAATGATGATTATTTCATGCATGCTTAAGGACTATGCCTTCTAAAACATTGGCAACATCCTCACATTTGTCAGATGCATCTTCGAGGTGCTCATACAACTCTTTCCATTTTATAATAAGGATAGGGTCTTTTATCTCATTAAATAAATGTGCAAGTGCGTCTCTGAAACTCCTGTCTATCCTGTTTTCAAGCTTGTTTATCTCAATGCAATATTCCTGGACGTGGGAGTAATTCTTTTCTTTAAGCGTTTTTATTGCCTTATGAACGCACTCGATAGTTATCAGAAGGTCCTTTGACATTTTAACAGCCCATGTCGAGGGTTCCTGTATTTTAAACACTGAAAGTCTGTCAGCTGTAGCCCAGATGAGATCCAGGATATCATCCAGTCTTGATGCAAGGGCATGCAAGTCTTCCCTGTCTATAGGGGTGATAAAGGTTTTGTTCAGACTCTTCATGATGTCGTGTGTTAAAACGTCGCCGTCCTGCTCACATTCATGTATCTCTTTTGCTCTGGCATCAATGTTGTCAAAGTTTTCCAGCAGGGAAACCAACAGGGTGGCTGCATTAACAATATTTGCTGCAACCCTGTTGAATATCTCGAAAAAGTCAATTGATTTTGGTAAAAATCTCATTTTTGATTATTGTTTTCGCCATGATTAGGATATAAAAAAACAACTCTAAAGTCAACAAATGAACTGATTACTTTATTGCATAAGAATAAAAGATAATGCTATAAGTATAATGTGGGCGCCTTTGTGAATATCCTCGTTATTGATGATGAGGCTGACCTCGTTGAGCTTGTTTCATATAATTTAAAGAAAGAAGGCTTCAGAGTGGATTCAGCCTCAGATGGTGAGACTGCTTTGTATAAATTGAGGAAAAACAAATATGCTCTTGTGGTACTCGACCTGATGCTTCCTGGAATTCAGGGCATTGAACTCTGCCGAATATTGAGAAATAACCCTGATACAGCAGGCCTGCCCGTTATTATGCTAACTGCAAAGGGAGAAGAAGTTGATAAAATCGTCGGTCTTGAGATCGGAGCAGATGATTATATAACAAAGCCATTCAGTCCCAGGGAACTTGTAGCAAGGGTTAAAGCAGTCTTGAGAAGAGCAAAAGAAAAACCTTTAACAGAAAATTTACTCAAAATAGGAGAACTTGAAATAGACAAAGAGAGATATAATATTTCTATTAAAGGGAAACTTGTCAAACTTAGTGCAACAGAGTTCAAACTGCTTCTTTACCTTGCGGAAAGAAAAGGGAAGGTATTCAGCAGGGAACAGCTTCTTGATGCGATATGGCGTGATGAAGCTTTTGTTGAACCGAGAACAGTCGATGTTCATATAAGAAGGTTAAGGTCTCAAATCGAGGAAGCCCCTGCTAACCCTAAATATATAAAGACAATGCGCGGTATAGGCTATTTCTTCAATGGAAAATAATGAAAAGGGTTCTATTCAGGAGAATTTTACTTTTATATTTAATCATTGCACCCCTATTCTTTATTTCACTTGAACTCTATCTCTCATCTGTTATAAAGGATACCTATATCTCAAATCTCAAGGAAAGCCTCATTATCCAGGCTCGTTTGATTGCCGGTCAGATCCCTTCATTTGCAACAAATCTTGACAATTTCTGCAAGAGATTTAAAGAAAATACAGGAGCAAGGATAACAATCATTGATAGCTCAGGCCGTGTTTTAGGAGACTCTGATGAACCTTCAGTAAAGATGGACAACCACCTTAACAGACCTGAGATTAAAGATGCTTTGATCAGTGATGTTGGAAGTTCAATCAGGTTCAGCAAAACCATTCAGGTAGACTTATTCTATCTTGCTATTGCAATCAATCAGGGGGAAGATAAAAGATTCCTCAGACTCTCCATGCCCCTCCATGGTATTGAAAAAGCAGCAAATAAAATACGGCTTCGAATAGTAATTGCGTCACTTGCAGCTTTATTCATAGTTATTCTGATAGGGCTTTTGCAGTCAAGGAGCATTACAAAATCTGTTGAGGAGATTACAGCTTTTTCAAAAGAGGTTGCGGCAGGCAATTTCAGGAGAAGGCTTTTCCTTAAGGAAAAAGGCGAGCTTGCAGAGCTTGGTAGAAATATAAGTGATATGGCTCAGGAACTTAATATAAGGCTTAAGCAGAGTGAAGAAGAGAAACTTAAGATGGAAGCTATACTCAGGAATATGTCAGATGGACTAATATTGACAGATACTAACGGCATTATAATCTTAAGCAATCCTGCGATAATGAATATGTTCGGGATTGATTCAAATATCGAAGGCAAAACCTTGATGGAGGCGCTCAGGAAAGCAGAACTCATAGATGTTACTAGCAGGGTGGTTGAAAGCGGGGAAGCCACATCATTTGAGATTGAGCTTGCCTACCTGAAAGAGGCTTATTTAATGGTCACTGCGGCGCCTTTTTTTGTGAAGGATAATTTATCAGGAGTTGTTTTAACATTCCATGACATTACCAGACTCAAAAAACTCGAGAATATAAGAAAGGATTTTGTGGCAAATGTCTCCCATGAAATAAAAACCCCGATTACCGCAATCAAGGGGTTTGCCGAGACACTTCTTGAAGGAGCAATTGATGATAGAGAGAATGCATTTAAATTTCTGGAGACGATAAAAAACCACAGCGAGCGCCTGAATTCACTTGTAAGTGATCTGCTGACCCTTTCGAGGATAGAACTTGGAGATATTACCATACAAAAAACAGATGTGAACCTCGATGATATTTTTAATACTGTTTTTGCAACGTTAAGAGACAAAGCTGGGAATAAAGGACTTTATCTGAAAAAAGAGATATCTCCTGAAATAAAAAATATAAAAGCGGACAGGGATCGCCTGATTCAAATACTCTTGAATCTCGTTGATAACGGGATAAAGTTTACTGAAGAAGGAGGAATAACCTTAAAAGTCAAGAATGCGGAATGCGGAATGCAGAATGAAGAAAAAAAGATTGATACACAAAAGACATCATCTCCAACCAGGAATTGTATAGAAATCCTTGTTGAAGACACCGGAATCGGTATTCCTAAAAAACACCTCTCGCGTCTCGGAGAGAGATTCTACAGGGTTGACAGTGCCCGTTCAAGGGAACTTGGTAGCACAGGCCTTGGTCTAGCAATCGTTAAACATCTCGTAAAAGCTCACGGCTGGGAGATGAAGATAGAGAGCACAGAAGGTCATAGTACAATAGTCCATCTTTTCTGCCCCATCGTTTAAATTGCATTTCCTACAAAAGGCTGGAGACGGTACTCTCGCTCATTCTCATCCCAATCCCGAAAGCATTCGGGACGGGACTCCGAGGTTTTTGCCTCTTTATTTCTTAAAATATTTAATTGACTATCAGCAAAAAAACCCGCTCAAATACTGTCTTCAGCCTTTTAATTTTGTTTTAACCAAAACTTCATCTCTCCTTAATACTCCTGTAACATTCAAGGATTAAATTAGTTGCGGGTCATGTTTAACATAAAAAATTATATTTTACATATTTCTAACAAATCCCGTTTAAAGGAGGAAATAATATGAAGAAGTGGTTGTCGATGTTAGTTTTATGTTTGTGCTGTTTGCTGTGTTTTACAGGGACAGCAATCTCTGTAGAAATTACAAACCCGATTTTGAAGAAGCTTGTAGAGAAAGGTGTACTTACTCAAGAAGAAGCAATCTCAGTAATGAAGGATATTGAGAAGGAGGAAACTGAAAGGGAGAAACTTGTTGAGGAGAAAATTGATAAAAAAACAACTGAACAGGAAAAACTTGTTGTTGATAAGATCGACACAAAAGTTACAGAAGCTAAACCATCAAATGAGAAAGATCTAGGAGATGTAGTTAAAGCATTCAAAGGCTTTAAGATCGGTTTACTGTGGTATCTTTCCTATCAGAATGGAGAAAACGGTATTGGCAAGGGAGAGGAGTATAACCGGTTTACAATAAAACGAGGTTATATAAATATTCATAAAGAGTTTACTCCCTGGTTAAGTGCAAGAATAACTCCTGATATAAGCCAGATGAAAGACGATGATAATAATTACGACGGATCATTCACTGTAAGGCTTAAATATATATATGGCCAGTTTAACTTCCCGGATTTTGCCTTCTTCACAAAACCTTATATTGAAGTCGGTATGGTTCACATGCCGTGGCTCGACTATGAAGAGCATGTGAATTTTTACCGCTGCCAGGACACAATGTTCCTTGAGAGAAACGAGACATTTAATTCGGCTGACTTAGGGGTAACCTTTGTTTCCATGCTTGGCGGTTTGATGGACGAAGAATATCAGAATAAGGTAAACCACTATTATCCCGGTCGTTATGGAAGCATGGCTTTAGGAATTTACAATGGCGGTGGATACCACTCAAGCGAGAAGAATGAGAATAAAGTTTTGGAAGGAAGGCTGACAATCCGTCCTCTTCCTGACATCGTTCCGGGACTTCAGTTCTCATATCTCGGGATAACCGGAAAAGGGAATAAGGATACCGATCCTGACTGGAATGTCAATCTC
>MHEF01000161.1:14009-14161 GCA_001805125.1 Nitrospirae bacterium RBG_13_39_12 | reverse complement strand
AATATGTAACATTAACAGGTCAGTATTATAAGGGCAAGGGAAACCAGAAAGGTGCCGACGAAAACGATAAGGATGGTTATTCCTTCTTCGGAGAAATTAAACCGATTAAGACATTAAGCATCATTGGCCGTTATGATTACTTTGATCCCAAC
>MHEF01000161.1:0-13996 GCA_001805125.1 Nitrospirae bacterium RBG_13_39_12 | reverse complement strand
ATGATGAGAATGAGAGATACATTGCAGGTATTGCGTATCATTTCTACAAACAGCATAAGAATATGGTTTTACTTGATTACGACCATATGAATTACAAGGATAAATCTTTAAAAGACGATAAGAGATTTCAGCTTACCTTGCAGGTTGCTCTTTAAGCCAGATAAAGAGATCCCTCCTAACCCCTAGCCCTCCTGAAAAGGAGGGCTTTTTTGTTGTGTCTATGATTTTAATGAATCACCAATCTTTAAGCTAATAGTAATAGGGTCACCCATTAAAGGCCCCCAAGGATTGCAGGAAGGACTGTTGCAACCATGCTGATAATCTGGTGACGTGCATCCTTCGTCCCGGAAGAAACACGCATATTTTCTCATTGCCACCTACTAAGAGTGATGTCCATTGTGCTTACTAAGGTGATGCTTACTGAAAGAAATAATCATCCTTTGAGGTTTATTTTATGTTTTTTCTTTTTATTTTATCGTAATACTCAGGATACAGTTTATTCGCACACTCAGAGCATATACTGTGGCTGAATTCAGCTT
This sequence comes from Nitrospirae bacterium RBG_13_39_12, assembly GCA_001805125.1. Classification (GTDB taxonomy): domain Bacteria; phylum Nitrospirota; class Thermodesulfovibrionia; order Thermodesulfovibrionales; family SM23-35; genus RBG-13-39-12. The sequence goes on along the minus strand of MHEF01000161.1, from coordinate 13,457 downwards.
CTGAATGTTCACTAATAAAAGCTTCTATCTGGGTCCAGTACCCTTTATCATCACGGATCTTCTTACAAGAAGCACAGATTGGTAACAAGCCACTTAAAGTTTTGACTTTAGCAAGTACATCTTTGAGTTCAAGGATGAGCCTCTCTCGCTCTTGCTCTGAACGCTTTTGTTTCAATATCCCCCACATACTGTTCATAAGCAGAGTAAGCTGGCGGGCATCAGATTCATCATATGGATCTTCTTTATTGCCGACGCCTGTAACTCCCACAATACGATCTCCATCAAAAATAGGAATTCCCAGGTGACGAATTAAATGGAAATGCCCTTCGGGGTAGCCTTTTTTATAGGTCAGAGATTGATAATCATTATGTATGACTGCTTTTCTGAAACGAATACTATCTGCCCATAAACCGGCTGCATCGAGCGGATAATGATGATCTGGCTTCGCTGTGCATGTTTTCAGTACATCTTTTGACCATGAATAAAGTTGTATAGTTTGTTCATCTTCATTAAAAAAATGCAGATATCCGCCTTTACTTTTGGTCAGCCTAACCGCTTCTTCAAGTGCAAAATCCGTGATATCTTTTTCAGATTTTATCTCCATCTGAGTGAGGTTAAGCAATGTTTCGAGGCGTTCTTCATCCAGCTTCAGAGATTCCTCTATACGCTTACGCTCTGTAATGTCAATGAATGTTACAACAGCTCCAACAATTTCCCCATCTTCTATAATAGGTGTACTTGTATACTGAACAGGAAACAAGTACCATCCTTTCTCCAAAAAACTTCGTCCTCTCTATGATGAACCTTACCATCCTTATATGCTGCGTAGATAGGGCATTCTTCTACAGGGTACAAACTTCCATCTGATTTTTGGTAGTGCCAGAGAGTATGACTATGGCTGCCTATTAATTCATTGACTGTATAACCGAGTATTTGAGCAGCAGCTGGATTAACAAATGTGTGTCTCCCATAAATATCTAAGCCAAAAATACCCTCCCCTGCTGCATTTAGAACAAGTTCATATTGATGAGACAGCCTTTCAACTAACTCCTCTGTCTGCTTACGTCCGATTCCTAACTTTTCCAAGTTATTAATTTGCTGTCGTAATTCTATCAATTCCTTTATGAGTTGTCTTTTTGTCTTATTTTCATCTTTCATGTTATATATCTTGAAACTTATTGATTGACAACAGAAACATGCAATATTTTAACAAAAATTGCATTTGAATATTTCAGTAAGTAACAAACCATGGCAAGAGATCAGGCAAGGCGTTTCTTTCTATGTGCAGTCCTTAAAATTCAGTGAACCTGTCACTCCAATCTTTTGAGAAGTCATTCAAACAGAGGCTTTATCAGCCTCGACATATATGACTATAATCTTTAACACAAACTTAATCTTCTCTTAATACTACCTTAACTTCTCAGTTTTATAATTTTTCCTATAAGAGATAGTACTTCCGGAAATATTAAAATTTAAGCCATAGTCGGAGGTGATATATGTAACAGAAATTTAACAGAATTGTAACATTAATGTAACAATCTGGCTGTATTGTAATTTCATATAAGGAGGAAGTAATGAAAAATTTCATTACAATTTTGTTTTCAGTTCTATTTGTTTGTTTAATGACGGGTCTTTCCTATGCTGAAAATCTGAGGATTGACGGTTCAACCACGGTTCTTCCTGTTGCCCAGAAGGCGGCGGAAGTTTTCATGAAGAAAAACCCTGATGTCAAAGTATTCGTATCGGGAAGCGGGTCAGGAACAGGTATTAAGGCTCTGATTGACAGGACAACCGATATTGCCACAAGTTCGAGGGAAGCGAAGGATAAAGAGATATCTGCCGCAAAAAAGAAAGGCATTACCCTTACTGCTCATACGGTAGCTCTTGACGGCATCGTACCGGTTGTTCATCCATCAATGAAGATTGATAACATTTCATTAGAACAGCTCAGAGATATTTACAATGGAAAAATCAAGAGCTGGAAAGAGATCGGCGGCCCTGACAGGCCTATAGCAGTTGTCTCACGAGATACAAGCTCCGGTACATACGAAGTATGGGAGGAAAAAGTTCTTCATAAAGATAGGGTGCGTCCTGATGCACTTTTAGTTGCATCCAACGGTCAGGCGGTACAGACTGTTTCGCAGAATAGATATGCCATAGGATATATAGGGATTGGATATACCGATAAATCTGTCAAAGTTCTCAAGATCAATGGTAAAAGTGCGTCTGCAGCAACTGTACGTGACGGCTCCTGGCCGGTGGCGCGACCGCTGTTTATGTATACGAATGGGAAGCCTGCTGGCGTTATCGCAAAATTTATCGGCTTTGTACTTTCCAGTGAAGGCCAGAAGATAGTCAATGAAGTTAAATATGTAAGCATAAAATAAGGACCAAAGGTAATTTTAGCAGGCAGGCATAGTATTTGAGCGGATTTTTTTGCCGACAGTCAAATAATTCATCATGAATTAATAAAGAGGCAAAAACCTCGGAGCCTTCCGATATTAGTCGGGGGGCGAGAATGAGCGAAAATGCCATGCCTGCCTGTAACATTTTTAATGTAACTTTCACGAGAATAATAGTCATTATGAAATGGCAAAAGAAAGAAAAAGCTGTTGAACTAATTGTCAGATCTATCGGTCTCATATCCGTCATTATCTTACTATTAATAGCCTCCTTTCTATTTAAGGAGGCTTTCCAGATTTTCTATAAAGCAGGGGTTTTAAAGGTCATTTTTGGAACGGCATGGTATCCTACCTCTGACCCGCCGGACTTCGGGATGTTCCCGCTCATCATGGGAACCCTTGCGGTAACGATCCTGACAGCCATTATTGCCATTCCATTAGGTCTTGCGACTGCGGTCTACATAGCAGAGATTGCCCATTACAGGGTAAAGGAATTCCTGAAACCGCTCATAGAAATGCTTGCGAGTTTTCCGTCTGTTGTACTCGGGTTTTTCGGCATAGTAATCATCGCGCCTTTTCTTTCCAACTGGCTTTCTCCGATTCTGTCTGAAAAGCTACCTGAAATACTGAAAAGTACAAACATGCCTTTTATTTCAACAACCCTTGCAGATTTCTGCTACAACAATTTGTTTATTGCATCAGGGTTGAATATTACAACAGCTGCCTTGATGCTTACTGTACGGGCGATTCCCGTGGTCGCCAGTATCGCCGAGGACGCACTGACCGCGGTTCCCCGCACATATCGTGAAGCATCATACTCACTTGGTGCTGGCAAATGGGAAACAATATGGAAGGTTGTTATCCCTGCTTCGGTTTCAGGCTTAAGTGTTGCTGTTATTCTCGGGATAGGTACTATTGTTGGTGAGACTATGATAGTCTTGATGGTAGCAGGAGGCGCTGCAGTAGTCCCCCACTGGATGTTTGACGCTGCAAGGCCGATGCCGGCAGCTATTGCAGCTGAGATGGCTGAGGCACCATACCAGAGCCTGCATTACCATGCACTCTTCGGAGTAGGTGCAATCCTTTTTATTTTCACCTTTATCTTAAGTCTTATCTCTGATTTCATATCTAAAAAATACAGGGCTGTAAGAATAGGAGAAAAGGTATGAATCAGGAAATGGGGGAAAAATATAAGCCATTTGAACTGGTCAGAAAGAAAAAATTTAATTTTAAGGAAAACTTTTTCTTATCACTTATCAGAACACTTGGTTTTACCGGAGCAATAATTCTTATTATTATATTGTCCTTCGTAGCATATAATGGCATAAGCATATTAAGCTGGGAATTTATAACGCAACCTCCGGTAGAAGCCATGACGGAAGGTGGGATTTTTCCTGTTATAATGGGAACTATTTTACTAACCGTCATCTGTATGATAGTAGTAATCCCTATTGGTGTTACAACAGCTATTTTTCTGGCTGAATATTCAAAACCAGGATTAATCCTCAGTACAGTCATGATGTCAATATACACACTTGCAGGTGTTCCTTCGGTAGTCTTCGGACTTTTCGGACTCGCAGTTTTCGTTGTGGTATTTAATTTTGGTATGAGCTTGTTAGCTGGGGCATTAACACTTGCGGTTATGATACTTCCATACATCATATCAACTTCCGAAGAAGCTATTAAAGCTGTTCCATACAGCTTCAAAGAGGCTTCCCTTGCGTGCGGTGCTACAAAATGGCAGACCATCAGAAAAGTAATATTACCTGCAGCAATGCCGGGAATCCTCACAGGTTCAATTTTAGGCACAGCCAAGGTTTCGGGTGAAACTGCTCCTATCATGTTCACTGCTGCAGCTTTTTTCACACCCGGTGTTCCCAGGTCATTATTCGAGCCGGTCATGGCTCTGCCGTATCATATATATGTACTGGTTACAGCAGGTACGTTTATCGAGGAGACAAGGCCCATACAGTATGGTACTGCACTGACACTTATTATTCTCGTATTGGGAATGAACTTATTGGGGATTATTCTAAGAGCAAGGCAGAGAAGGAAAAAGGCATGGTAGATAGTAAAAACGGTAAATACATTTTCGAAATAAAGAAATTCAATATCTTCTACGGTGACCTCATTGCAGTTAAAAACGTTATACTGAACATAGAATTGAATAAAATTACAGCTATAATCGGACCCTCTGGATGCGGCAAATCCACTCTCCTTAAAGCACTGAACAGGATGAATGACCTTATTATAACCTCACGGGTAGAGGGTCAGGCCCTTTTTCAGGGCGTTGATATCTATGATAAAGATACTGATGTTATCGAGTTAAGGAGAAGGGTCGGAATGGTTTTTCAAAAGCCAAACCCTTTCCCGATCTCCGTCTATGAAAATGTGGCGTATGGTCCGAAAATCAGGGGAGTAAAAAAGAAAAACCAATTAGATGAGATTGTGGAAAATGCACTTGTAAGGGCCGATTTATGGAAAGAGGTGAAAGATAAATTACACGAATCCGGAATGAGCCTTTCCGGAGGCCAGATGCAGAGACTTTGTATTGCGAGATCTCTTGCACAGGAACCTGAGGTCCTTCTTTTTGACGAACCAACTTCTGCTCTGGATCCCATATCAACAGCCAACATTGAAAACTTATTACAGGAATTGAGAAAAAACATTACGATAGTTATAGTAACCCATAATATGCAGCAGGCCGCAAGAATCTCTAACTATACAGCATTTATGTATTTAGGAGAACTGGTTGAATTTGGGGATACAGACTCAATATTTGTTAATCCACAGAATAAACTTACTGAAGAATATATTACGGGAAGGTTTGGATAATGGCTATTTTTGATGATGAGTTGAGAGCTTTAAAAGAGAGGGTTCTGGAACTCGGTAGTATGGTTGAAACTGCCATAAGCGATTCTGTCAGGTCACTGATTGAGAGAGACAATGGCCTTGCTAACGAGGTAATAAAGAAGGATCATTTAATCAATGCCTTAGAGGTAAGGATAGATGAGGAATGTATAAGACTTATTGCCCTTAGACAACCCATGGCAAGAGACCTGAGGTTCATAACTACTACCATGAAGGTAACCACAGATCTTGAAAGGATGGGTGACCTTGCTGTCAATATTGCTGAAAGGGTGCTTGAGCTAAATGAAGAGCCACAGCTGAAACCATTTGTGAACATCCCTAAGATGGCTGAAACAACTCAGTCTATGGTACGGGATGCCCTTGACTCCTTTGTAACAGGATGTTCAAGGCTTCCCTACGAAGTGATTAAGAGGGATGATGAAGTGGATGATCTTACCGTTAATAATTTTAAAGAGCTTTTATCCTTCATGATTCGGGACCCAAAGATTATTCCATTGGCTGTAAAAAGAACTTATATTGCTAAGTATCTCGAAAGGATCGCGGATCATGCAACCAACATTGCCGAGATGGTTATTTACATGTGCAAAGGTAAACTAATCAGGCATACGACAACCGAGGATTTATAAAATTTTTCAGGGAGACCCGGATAGTGGCCATTTTTGATAATGAATTGAGAGCTTTAAAAGAAAAGGTTTTAACCCTCGGGTCAATGGTTGAAACAGCCATACATGATTCTGTTCAATCACTTGTTGAAAGGGACAATAACCTCGCAAGGGAAGTCGTTATAAATGACCATGAAATCAACGCATTCGATGTTGAGATTGATGAGGAATGCATAAGATTGATTGCCCTCAGGCAGCCAAAGGCGCGTGATTTAAGATTTATCATAACTGCCATGAAAATAACTACAGACCTTGAAAGAATGGGTGACCTTGCTGTCAATATTGCTGAAAGGGCACTTGAATTAAATGAAGAACCAATTTTGAAACCTTATATAGATATTCCAAGAATGGCCGAAATTTCACAGGTAATGGTAAAAAATTCTCTTGATGCATTTGTGAGGGGATGTACAAAACTTCCCAATGAAGTTATAAAGATGGACGAAGAAGTTGATAAATTAAACGTCCAGGTATTCAATGAACTGCTCTTTTATATGATTCAGGACCCGAATACTGTATCCCGTGCAACAAGGATTACTTATGTCTCAAAATACCTTGAGCGTATTGCAGACCATGCAACCAATATCGCAGAGATGGTCTTTTATCTCTGCAAAGGGAAAATAATCAGACACATGGAGATTAAACAAGAAGTTTAGCTTTCATTTTTGCAAGCTGTCATTGTTCCTTTCTTCTCAGGTTAGAAAATACCTTGAATTTTATTAGCAAGAAGTAACTGTTTAGATGTTAACTGCAACTCTGTTTCTACCTTCCAACTTTGCTTTATACACTGCATTGTCTGCCCTTTTTATAAAAGTGTCACCTGTGTCACCTTTCTTGAACTCAGTTACACCAAGACTCATTGTTATTTTTCCGATATTATCAAATTTATAATCTTCTACTACTTTTCTTATCCTCTCTGCCAACACACTTGCTTGGTCTAAACCGGTCTCAACTGACAGGCATTTACATAAATGAGGAGCCAGGTGCCCCGGTATTCCTTATGTTTCCTTCTATCTTTGTTACTAATATTTTTCCGTCTACAATTTCCAGGGTTGTTTTTTCATGGGTCGTGGTCTCGTTCCTCTGCCCCTGTATCACCATAACTTCAACAACATCTGTTTCTACAACTGCGCTCTGTCTGTCATCGCTTATAGTAATTTTCTCATTTTCACATTTATATTCATAATGCGAGGTCATTGAAAGCACTTTTTTTGTCTCAGTTTTGTATTGTTCACGTGACCAGCGATGTCTCTGCGGTCCAAAAGGTGTTTGAACCGTTATATCTATTACAACAGAAGGTGCCATATATTTGACAACACTATCTATGTCTTTGTTCAGTGTGGCAGTCTCCACTTCATTCATGATATTTTTGATATCGGTCTCGGTTATGTAGGTGCAGGTATCAGATGATTCTGTGCAAGCACTAATAACTGCTAATGTGATAATTAATAGCAAAACAACCAATTGGTACTTAAGGCACTTTTTCATAGTTCCCCTCAATACATCATGTGTGATGAAAAACTTCGTCCTCTTAATCTGAAGATATTTATTTATCACTTAAGTTAAAATCCGGATGTATGCCTAGATTACGTTTGTGCTTTCTGAACTAAGCTTACAGCCCTGATACAGTGACCCTCAAGTCACCCGAGTTTTGCAATTCAGTTGTGTATTTTATTGGTATGATTTCTTTTCCCCCTGTACTATTTATAATCAAATCAGCCGAGCACTGGCGTCCCCCGGTTTCCTTATTAACGCTCTGCTCAATGATGCTTTCAAGGGAAAAATTCATTCCAGCTCTCATTGATCTCCATTCATCTTCGGACAATTCCATGCCTGGCTGAACGCCAACCAAGGCACTCAATTGTTCTTTATAAGTTTCACCGGCTGTTGAAATCACAGCTTTCACAGTATCATCACTGTCGCATGTCGTGGGAGACTTTGAACAGCCAAATGATAATATTGCTATCATGATCAACAGCATATTAAGAGCTGTTTGCAAGAAACAGATTGTATTGATCCTAAAGAGTTTTGTTTTCATGATTACCCCCTTTTTTGACATTTAAAAAATATAAATAAATTGTTTGAAATATTACATCCTGAACAGGTTCAATGATGGTTGTCTTCCGAGTGCCCTCCGGCAATTATATATATTGCATCAGACTCACTTTTATTCTCAAGAAAGCATTTTTTCACACCGTCTATTTTAAAGGCAGAACCTTCTTTTAAGCTTAATGAACAAGAACCCGTAACCTCCAGATTGCCTTTCATTGCAAGCAGGATCTCCTCATGACCTTTGCCGGGTTCTATAACTCTTCCTTTTTCTTTTGGCTTTAGAACACCATAAATCATGTAGCAGGCGTGGCTGCCGGTATCCTGAAAGCCAAGGATATATTCTCCGCTTACAGAATTTTGTGCCTCATTTTTAAGCTCAAAAACTTTCATTTTTAAACTTCAAAGATTTATCTTTCTGAAACAGTCTGTATCCTGAAATAGCTTAAAATATACACTTAACATCGATTAAATTTTTAATTTACACATGTTCAGAGGACATGTCAACCAGAATTTCTGCTTTTTCCCCCATAATCCCCAGTATCTTTACACAAGATTCCCTGCAAAATTTGATAGGTATTTATAAATACATGTAGTAAAATAGCTTTTATAAACTATATATGGAGGTGCCGATATGGCAAAGGCAAAGAAATCAAAGCAGTTATATGTGACTATGAAGAACAAAATCGGTCTGCTTTCAGAGGTCAGTACAGCAGTTGCAGGCGCAAAGGTCAATATTTATGCAATATGTGCATACGGGATGGAAGAAAAGGCTTTTTTTATGCTTGTTACTGATAGTCCTGCAAAGGCAAAGAAGGCACTATCTAAGTTGGGTGGCAAGATCAGTGAAGACGAGGTTATTTCAGTAGATTTACCAAACAAGGCTGGAGAATTACAGAAGGTTGCAAAAAAGATTGCCGGGGCAGGAATAGATATAGTTTACGTATACGGAACTGCTGGAACAGGCAAAATATCAACATGTATTTTCAAAACAGCAGACGACAAGAAGGCAATTAAAGTAATTAATAAATAGTAACCACTAACCTTAGGAATTGAAAAGGCTGTTAAATCTCTTAACAGAAGGAATATTAATGTCATCTCAATTTGCTACCTTATTAGAAAAAAGAGTGATATGACAGAGCTACTGTATATCTCGCCAACTTACAAGGTATTATGAAAAGAGGGTTTTATGCTTGATAAAATCAATCCCTTAGAGACGTCTACCTGGAAAAAGCTCAAAGAACATTATGAGCTTATGAGAAACACGCATATGAGAGACATGTTTAATGAAGACCCCGACAGGTTCTCCAGGTTTTCTGTCAGGTTTGAAGATATAATTGTCGATTATTCAAAAAATATTATAAACAGACAAACCGTGCAGCTTCTTTTAGAACTTGCTGTGGATTTAAAATTGAAAGATGCAATAGAGCAGATGTTCTCTGGAGAAAAAATAAATGAGACTGAAAATCGGGCAGTTCTTCACATTGCACTCAGAAACCGAACAAACAATCCAATTTATGTTGACGGAAATGATGTAATGCCTGAAGTGAACGCTGTTTTAAAACAGATGGAAGGATTTTCAAACATAATTATTTCAGGAAAGTGGAAGGGGTTCTCGGGTAAAACTATTACAGACATTGTAAATATCGGTATCGGTGGTTCAGACCTGGGTCCGGTAATGGTAACAGAGGCATTGAAACCATATTCTCAACCTAACATCAATACACATTTCGTCTCTAACATTGACGCTACACATATCCAAGAAACCCTTAAAACACTGTCCCCTGAAACAACATTATTTATTATTTCCTCAAAGACTTTCACCACTCAGGAAACAATGACTAATGCATACATGGCAAGAAAATGGTTTCTCGATTCTGCAAAGGACGAAGTTCATATTAAACAACATTTCGTTGCGGTCTCTACTAATAAAGAAGAGGTCAAGAAATTCGGTATTGATCCTGAGAATATTTTCATATTCTGGGATTGGGTAGGTGGCAGGTATTCTCTCTGGTCTGCAATAGGGCTTTCTATTGCATGTGCTATTGGATTTGAGAACTTTATTGAGCTGCTTGAAGGTGCACATGCGATGGACAAACACTTTAGGGAAACACCTTTTGAAAAAAATATACCTGTTACACTTGCCTTAATAGGTATCTGGCATAACAATTTTTTTGGTGCTGAAACCGAGGCTATCCTGCCTTATGATCAGTACATGCACAGGTTCCCTGCTTACTTCCAGCAGGGGAACATGGAAAGCAACGGGAAATATATTGACAGGAACGGTCATAAAGTAAGTTATCAGACAGGACCTATTATCTGGGGTGAGCCCGGAACAAACGGACAGCATGCTTTTTATCAACTTATACACCAGGGGACAAAACTGATCCCATGTGATTTCCTGGCACCTGCAATAAGCCATAACCCGATTGGAAATCACCATAACATATTGCTTTCCAACTTTTTTGCACAAACTGAAGCATTAATGAAAGGAAAGACAGAAAAAGAAGTATTTGAAGAACTCAAACTGTCAGGAAAAAGTGATGAAGAAATTAAAAAGCTTGCTCCTTTCAAAACATTCAAAGGCAATACACCAACTAACTCAATATTGTTTAAAAAACTTACACCCAGGACACTCGGTAGTCTCATAGCGATGTACGAGCATAAGATTTTCGTACAGGGTGTGATCTGGAACATATTCAGTTTTGACCAGTGGGGTGTCGAACTCGGTAAACAGCTGGCAAAAAGAATACTCCCCGAACTCGATGGCGATAAACAAGTAACATCCCATGATCCTTCTACAAATGGATTAATTAACACTTTTAAAAAACTGAGAGGCAAAACGTAATTATTTTCTGAATTGTAATAGTGCTATCGGAAAAGATTATACCTGCTTTTAATTAACAAACAGCCTGCGCTTATAAATGTCAAGCATGTGAAATGGCTTTTTAAAAATATCCTGTTTTTAAATGGTTTGTAGCATTTTGTCTGTCTGTTTAATAATCTCTTGTAATCTTATGAGTAAAATTTGTTATAATTTTAAGATATGCAAAAGCTATATATTTATATAGGAGCATTAAATGGATGAAAGAAATTCTATATTAATCGTTGACGATGATGAAAGTTTACTGGATATTCTCAAAACAGCATTGTCATCAGAAGGTTATCGATGTGAAACAGCGACAAATCTTGAATCTGCTATTGAACTTATCGATAAAATCTCCTTTGACATTATGATAACAGATATCAGAATGCCTGGTATCGAAGGGTTCGAACTTACAGAAAAAGCGAAAATAATAAGGCCTGACATTGCTGTCGTCATTATGACCGCATTTATCGACGAATTCTCCTATGACAGAGCAATAGAAGTCGGGGCATCAGATTTTATAAAAAAGCCTTTTACATTAAAAGAGCTCATAGCAAGGATACAACATGTTAAAGTGCAAAAGAGAATACGTTCGATGTTGGTTACTGACGAACTTACCGGCCTTTACAACCGGCGTGGATTCTTCACTTTTGCAGAACAGGAACTTAAGTTAGCTAACCGGCTGAGGAGAGAATTATACCTGCTTTATGCAGACCTGGATAATTTGAAGGAGATTAATGATTCTTTCGGCCACATGGAAGGCGACTCCGTATTAATCGAAACTGCCAAAATCTTAAGAGAAACTTTTCGTCAGTCTGATATCATTGCCCGCATCGGGGGAGACGAATTTGTAGCTATTCTAACCGGAACTACTGAGACTGGTACCAATATGGCTTCTTCTCGTCTGCAAAAAAATATTGATGTCTACTGTGAAGAAAACCCCCCCCAATATAAAATGTCGATGAGTGTCGGCATAGCAAAATACAACCCGGAATTTCCATGCTCTGTTGATGAATTGATAAGTCAGGCAGACAAATCGATGTATGAGCAGAAAAGATACAAGCAACTGTTTTAGCTTACACCGTTATCTTTTTTTAAATTTATGATATTAACAATATATAAGTGAAATTGCTGGAACGATGAGAAATAATTTTTTTATCAAAGTTTTCTTTTTATTGACAGCATTCCTGGTCATACTTCTCATGCAAACAAGTTACGGTAAAATTTCTTCCCATAAGAATACAAAATCATCCGGAATAAATGATCTCCGTTTTCTACTAAATGTGAGTAATCCTTTTAAGTTTGGAGGCTCTCCCATTGTCACTGATGTTTATATAGCGGATCATCCTCAGATAGTTGGTGTTAATGCACTAAAATATTTAAAGGGAAAATACGGGCTTGAATATGCCAGGGTAGGGGAACTTCTTTCCCCCGGAGAAAGGTTAGGTAGTTTAACAACATATCCAAACACAGAAGCCGACTACCAACCGAGGGAGACTTTTGATGTAACCGAATGGATCATGAAACATCCATCTGATAAATATTATATTGCCTTAATATCAACAGATATCAATGTATGTCCATGCATCAGTGCATATTTTGGAATTATCTTCCCAGATCTTAACAAGACCATTTATGACAAAGTCATTATCTTTAAGGATGTCGGCATTTGCCCGGAATCAAACAATGCCAGCGAAATAGCGATAGCCCCACCCAGATTAAACCCGTACTGAAAACAAGAGTTAAATCCGCAATATATCATCATAAAAGAGAAATCAAGTTTATCAAGGTTACCTTTTGTCTTTAATCAAAAAATAAGCTGCGTTTTAGTACATTTTTGTAACCACTACCCATATTAAGTTAAAATTGAATATCATTTGAGGGAGGGCTTAAGTTATGACTAAAAAAAATGAAAGACTAACAGCAATATCAAATGAGCTTAACGAAAATATAATAGCTGTAAGGGGAACGTTAGAACTTGCAGAAGCATCAGTTTCAGATGGTGAGTTACAAGGTCTACTTTTAAAAGCGGTTGAGAGAATTGACATTATCCAGAGATTAACCAGCGAGATGTTAATAGCACTAAAAAACATCTTCGATAAAATGGAAGGTAAAAATTCAACATAAATCAATATAAAAATTAGCTGTCAATAAAATAGTTACCTTACTTTATCAGGCTGCTGTATTTTTATATTAGAGTGAAGAACCCTGCGGCAGAGACCGCAGGGCGTCCATTATTTGAATGTTTATTTTTTTGTGTCATTCCCGCAATCCCGTCCCGAAGGCTTTCGGGATTCGGGAGGTCGGGTCGCCTCAGCGACTCGCCGAGGAGAGAATCCTTCCGGAAAGATTCCGGACCAATCCCCGACAAAGCGGGGACAAGAGCCGGAATGACAGAAAATTGGAACTGTGGCAGAGACCACAGGGTGTATAATTATTAACTATGAACGTCAAACCCTCGGATGTGAGAACATATTGCCGTCATCTTGAAAAAAGGATAATCGAGAGAATAAGTAGGGGCATCCCTTTGGATAAAAGGCCTGATCTCGTTCTATGGATATGCCATTTTCCTCTGCCTTCTTTATCAGGCATCCAGTGTCACGTTTTTGG
>MHEF01000160.1:1547-7708 GCA_001805125.1 Nitrospirae bacterium RBG_13_39_12 | reverse complement strand
ACTCCACCTATATGCAGATGTCCTGTTGGACTTGGTGCAAACCTTACTCTTACCATTAACTATCCCCCATAAACTCGTAAATTATAGCAATCAAAAATTAGATATTTAGTGTTGATTATCTATTGAAATATTTTACTACAAATGAAAGCTTATGCCCCAATTTTAGTTCTTTAAAATATATGTTATAGAATCCCTGAAGTATACCAGAAAAAACTTTTTTAAATATCTATTTGAGATTAAAACCTTTGCTTTTTCCTAGATTTGTTCCTCTTATATTTGGCTGCAATGTTGTATCTTCTCAATACATACCTGACTGTTGATGGTTTTACAGGAATACCTCTTTCTGTGAGATTTCTCGCTATCCATGATCTATGAATTCTAAAGGAGTTACCCCTGCTTTTTGAAGTATCAATGATTATCTTCTTGGCGTCTTTTTTATCGTCTGTAACAAACTGTCTCTTCTGTCTTCTTCACCAAGGTTTATTACAATGATCCTATTGGTGATGTCCTAACCGGAAAGAGGAAAAGAGTTGACAATATCACTTCCTCTCATGGTATATTCTTCTTAATTTTTACGGGGACAGAAAGCGGCAGGTCTTTTAAGCAGAAGATGGTTGAACTGCCGAAGGATAAACACGTTGTAAGTCTGTTCTTTTTGTTTAAACAGATTAGAGATTGTATGGAATAGTGAAAAAGAGAACATTTCGAATAGTTTTTGTCATAACCACTCTTTTAGTTTTGTGTATTGTAGGCTGCCAGACTGTTAAACCCGAAGCATATATTTTCGGCAACAGAATCCCTAAAAACTATTTTATCACTTGGGGACAGGGTGAGAGCGATGTGACCATCCACGCAGGTTCTTATGACGATGCCCTCAGAATGGCTAAGGTCGAGAATTATAACATTATGGTTTACTCTTCCGTTCTGCCACCTGAAGCAAGGGAGATTCCAATCCCAACTATTATGCACCACGGGGCGGTCTTAGAAACCATTATGGCCGAAATGTCAGGTAAACAAGGAGAGATTCTTACAGCCGGATTGATCTTGGCGCATCTAAGAAGAAAATCCGATCAACAGGATATCGGAGGTTTTGTCGCGGAATATCATGGAAACGAACCAAAGGAGGTAGCGGAAGCAAATCTGAGGGCAGCAATGCAAGGTATGTTTGAACGGCGTTATAATCCTGATGAATTCGAGTTATTTGATATCAAAGTGATTGTTAAGAGTTTTGTTCCTAAGAAAAAGTTTGGGACTATTATGGTTATCATTGGATTTACCAATTATATCTTCCCACAGGTTGAGCCCTGAATTGCAAACTGCGTCTAACTTACTAAGGAGTTCATAAGTAAGACCACATGGTTGTCATTCCCGCAAGCGAAGCGCGTCGGGAATCCTTCTGTGAAGAATGATTCCCGACAAGCCGGAATGACAGATAAAAACGCTTTATGTGGCTTTATTTATGAACTCCTTAGTTAAAAGGTAAAATGGGTAATATTTTATCAAAAATAAATTGAAAAGGAGAGAAAAATGTCAAAAAAGGTTCTGGCTGTGCTTTCCGAATATGGTTACTGGGGTGAAGAACTTCTGGGGCCAATGGAAAACCTTGAGGGAGCTGGATATGTTCTTCCCATTAAAACCTCATATCCACCAGCACGCTCGGTACAACCCTTGAGTAATCGAAAGCGGCAACCGTAGACTGGTTCCTCATGTAAAAAAGCCTCAGTGAAAGACCATACTTCTCCTTAAAATATTTAGTGACGGTAACTGCGAAAGTGTATGACTTATCATCTCTTTTTTCACCACCGCCGAAGGGGTTTGCCCCGTCGTAATCCCTCCTGTAATGCTCACCGTAGATGTCGAAGAGGGAACTCATGGGGAGTCTGAGAGTTGCCCATGCAAAGACCTTGTCTCCCGTGTAATTCCAGTACTCTTCCTGTCCTTTGTTCCTGTCGTGGGAGTAGCCGAACCTGAGGAAAACGGAATTGCCCACATAGATGTTCTGGGTTATCCCGTAAAGGTTGTCGGAACCGCTCATCTCGGCATTCCTTCGAAATATGGAGACGTTTTTCAAACGCGCGGTAGCATACCTGTAATCGAAGACCGTAAAAAAACCCTTCCCTTCTGCCACTATGACCGAGGGGCCGACCACATTTGCATAATCATAGAGATCTCCGCCCAGAAGCATATGATGGAACATATAGTTTGCCTTTACACTCACAACCGGCGAGATCCTGTAGAGAATAGAAGCTTCAAGCAGGTTCTGTGTGATGTTGAAATCTGAAAGGGTCTTGTGAAAGCTCTGAAAAAAAGTGTAAGCAACGGTTGCCTCAGTCCGGCTGTCCTTATAAAGACTATAATTGGTATTGAGATTAAAGACCCATCTCCAGTCTTCCTGCTTGGGGACCCCCGCAGGCAGTCTTGCACCCCCTGCGTTTAGGATAACATTGGTATCGTACTGTATGCCAGTCTTAACCCTCAATCGGAATTTCTTTCCCGAAGGGGGCTCCTTTGTAAGATCAGTCATGTAGACAAACGCATACGGAGAGACATCAAACCTCCAAAACGATTCCTCAGAACCTTCCGCAGCCGAGGCAAACACTTTACCTGTACTGAGGCTTATAAATCCTGCAATAAGTATGTATAAAAAGAATTTCAATATACTTGTCCCTTCTTATTTGTCATCTATTATATTCTCCGGCTTTGGTATAGGCCTTGGAGGGCTGAAAATATCTATGACCTCAGAGTCCTCTATAAGCCTGAAATGATGAGGCATGTTTCCGGCTATGAAATAGCAGTCCCCAGTCTTCAGTTCAGATGTCTCCCTTCCAATGGTGACCTCGATTCTCCCCTTGATTACATAGCCTATCTGCTCCTCAGGGTGTTCATGCGACGGCGAGACCGTACCCGCGGGTGTGCTCCAGTGCGTTGCGTTTAACTTTTCGCCGCTTCCGAGAACAGTTAGTAGTATCCCTTTTCCAAAAGTTACCACTTGTGCCTTGTCGCGGAAACAAAACATTTATATATGTACCTCAAGACGACGAGTCTTTTCTAAAATATAATCGGATTAAGCTTTGATTTCGATTTTACAACACGAAAACCTAAGTCTACATAGTAAACATAAGGATAGTTGGTGTCTGTGTGATAAAATGTCCACAAGAAGTTATTTGAATATTTCAGCCACCCTCCCCCTCGCCGCTGATAGTATATGCCTGATGAAATATTAACAGGATTTGTCTGTGCCTCGTTATTATACGGAGCATAATAATCCTGAACCCACTCGGATACATTCCCGGACATATCATATATACCGAGCACACTTCTTCCGGCTTCATAACTGCCGATATCTGTGGCATGTCCTATGCTGTCATTATAATTTGCATAATCCTTTGCATACGTCCAAAAATCTGACATTATTTCATCGTATCGATCAGTCAGTTCTGAAGTACTAATCCACGGCAGCCACCTTCCGTCGTCATATCGTACGGCATATTCCCACTCAGCCTCTGTAGGCAGACGATAGCTATAATTTCCACCTTTAATGTCCAACTCCCAATTTGATAGATCGTAGGATTTTGGAAGTCCCTGCATCTCGCTTATAACATTGGCATAAAAGGCAGCTCCATACCATGTAATATAGACAACCGGTCTTCGTTCCTTCCCCTTTTCAACTACAAAGTGGTTTTGGAGAGCATTGAATATGATTTCGCTTGCTATCCCTTCAAAATATTCGTCAAGTATAAGGAGATTCTGTGAATCTCCCTGCTTGTTTTTTACCGTAATATTATCTTCATAATCACCGGCAAGGTAGTCCCTCTCCAAAGCGTAATTCAGCATGTCACAGTATTCCTGATTGGTCACTTCATATTTGCCAAACTCAAAATCGTCTGTCATTGTTACCATATGTTCAGGCCCCTGAGGTAAAGGTCCCTCTCCTGTGCCCAACCCCATTGTAAATGTGCCGGCAGGCACTAATACCATTTCAGGGAAGTGGTAAGCCGATCCGGAACCTCCTCCTGAATCTCCGTCTGAACCGCAACCGCTCACCGCGATAAAAGTTATAAGAAGTATCAATAGCGGTGTAAGCATACTATTTCGTTTGGGTTGCATGATGAACCTCTCTTGAAAAAAATTTAATTGCAAACATGGTTAATACGGGAATCAAAACCGCCCATATCACGGCGATTATCAAAATACTTACTAAAGCCGGCCTGTGCAACTTAAGCAATCCATTCCAATGAGCATTGCCATAGATAATGAAAGCGAATATTATGCCGATCACTCCGGATACCACGTAGCTACGCCTTAATATCAGCCAGTAAATATACAGCATGAAACCGAAATTGAGCCACAGTGCGAGTATCCATTCGGGACAGAGGGAGGCCGGCAACAGCCACCTCGTATCGATGTTTACGGTATAAATATCAAACAGAATGAGGATCGAGTCCAGCAGAAAGCCGATCACTCCCACAATAATCGTCAGCAGTATCCTCTCTTTCTTCATGTCAGTGAATGGAAGGAATATCACCATTAAAAGGGTGAATACGGCAAGTCCAAGCCATGGCATGCCTCTCAGTGCGCCCTGATAGCAGGATATGGAAGTTGCAATAAATCCAATGGTATTTAACTTGAATATGGTTGCTGTCTGCATATATCAAATGAAATATATTTTTATTTACAGCTACGCATCATCGTACATCTTAAACGGGATAACAGAGTCCGGGTCTATTATTACGTCGATGATTGAAGGCATTTTAGAATTCAGAGCGTCCTTAAAAGCTCCTGCGAAATCTCCCAACCTCTCAATCCTGTATCCGTTTGCCCCGCATACCTCTGCGTATTTAGCAAAGTCAGGAGTAAGATATTTGTTGAACACCTCCTTCTTAAACTTGGCAAGATGGAAAAGTTTGATAATGTTGAATTCGCTGTTATTGAATATAATCCATATTATCGGGATCTTGTATTCGACGGCGGTCATAAGCTCGAATCCCGACATGAGGTAACCACCATCACCACATCCTACTATAACCCTCCTGTCAGGATTTGCAAGCTGTACGCCTATAGCTGCATTAATATGCGATGCCATTGGTCCGAAGCTCCCGGGATTCTTGTAGTTCTGCCCGCTATTAAACTGCATATACGCAGCCAGCCAGATCATATGCGCGCCTGCATCGCCAAGAACAATGCTCCTTTCCGGGAGATATTTGGAAATTACCTGAGAAAGCCGGCCGGGATGGATTTTACTGCCATTATAGTCAATTTTTTCCGTGCAGAATTTTTTTATAGGTATCTTCAGTTTCTTCAGTCTACCGATCTTCTTCGACATTGCTTCAGTCAGCGCTGTTATAGCCGGCTTTATATCGGACACCATTGCATAATCAGCCTTATATACCTTGTTGACCTCTTTTTTATCTATATTAATGTGCATGAGTGTCTTATTGTCAAAAAGCCCTTCGTGAAACCTCCAGCACTGCCATTTCACAAAGGAGTTGCCTATGGCAAGAACAAGGTCTGCCTCTTTGTACGCCTGTTTTGCTCCAGGGTCGCTTGAAATTCCGCCCATACCGAGCGAGAGAGGGTGATTCTCGCGTATGATTCCTTTTGCGTCCATAGTTGTTATGAACGGAATCTGGAATCTATCTACAAACTGTAAAAGTTCGGCCTCGGCATGGCTTCTAACAGCTCCATAACCGATGTGAGCTATAATCTTTTTCTTTGATTTAATGGCATTTGTTAGAACATCTGCAAATAGCTTGATATCCTTTTCCAGCGGCAGCACGGGCTTAATGTCAATGGTAATGTCCCTATGACGGGTTGCATCCATCGCCATAACATCGTAAGGTATATCTATATGCACAGGACCCGGCCGTCCGTTAAAAGCAATATTAAAAGCTTCTTCAAAAATATCGCAAACCTGCTCCGGGGTTTCTATGAGATAGGTTTTTTTTGTTGTTGCAGAAAACATCTTTTGCTGGTCAGGCGTAAGATACAGCCCCGTGCTTTCACCGAGGTCCCCAATGCCACGCCATTTTACCGGAGGATATGATGACATAGATAACACTGGCAGGGAAGCAGAAAGCGCTACAGCTACTCCGGAGAACATATTAAAAGCGCCCGGGCCTCCCTGTGCATTACAAACCCCCAATTTGTTTGAAAACATGGAA
>MHEF01000160.1:0-1538 GCA_001805125.1 Nitrospirae bacterium RBG_13_39_12 | reverse complement strand
GCCATAAAGGAAGCAGCCTGTTCGTTTTTAACAATTATAGTCTTGATCTTTTCAGATTCGGCGAGAGCGAACATCATATCTCCGGGCCCCTGTCCCGAACCGCTGAATAAGGCGTCAACGCCTATAGATTCCAGCATCTTAACAATGGATTGACAGACATTCATTGCTTTTCCTCCCTTATAGACTTCCCTTATCGGGACGACAGGATTTCTACCAGTTTCTTACCGTATGCTATTGACGACTCGACAGAAAGCGCAGTTACAAAAGGCCAATCATAAACCACGCACGGGTTTTTTCTATTGGCTTTGTCATCGGAAATACATTGCCCGTCAGGGCCAACGGCATCTGTGACAACATCCTGAAGCGGGAGAAGAAAACCGGGAGTGACAACATTTGTGCCTGCATTGTCAGGAGTTGTACCAGCTAAATCGTAACTGAGGTCAAAATCAAAATCCCATGCACGAGGATGGGCGGTAACCTTCTTGCCGTAAATCACACTCCTGTAAGAATTTTCGGGATTCCGTGTAAAAGCGAGTGCACCAACTGAATAGCATATCGCCCCGATCAGCTTTCCGGTTCTAAAGGCGTCAAGGATGAGCCTGTGCACCTTCGGATTATTCGTCACATCCAGACAGACACCGGGTCCGCCGGTCAAAACAATTGTGTCATAATCGGACATTTTTGCATCGCTTACCTTGATTGGATTGCTCCATTCTTTACCTGAAAGGATTTCCTTTACACGAGAGCATACTTCAGGAGGATTGACCTTATAATGCTGAAGCGGATCTTCAAAATCAGGATCAACACTTAGAGCAAAGGGCAAAGGTTTTTTCCCCTTAGGAGTCGCCATCATTACTTCAAAACCGGCTTTTTTTAAAGCATCCCAGGGCGCCTGTAATTCTTCAGCCCATGCACCGTAATTTGTTGCAATAACTAAAACTTTCTTGGACATTTTTCCTCCTATCTTTTTCTTTTTATTATAATATTGAATTTATTGCGCCTTTTTCCATGGAAAATCCGTACGTACCGGACTAAATACATCTATTGCCTCGGTGTCTCCGATAGCTGTGAATTCATGGGGCACATTGGGAGGAATAAAATAACTATCTCCGGCTTTTAAAATAGCTGTTTGATCCCCGATTATCATTTGAAATCCGCCCTTTATTACATAACCAAACTGTTCCTCCGGATGTTGATGCATTGGTACCGTACTCTTATCAGCCATATCCCAGTGAAGAACATTCATATTCTCGCCGCTGCCAATTGCTTTCAGCCGAATACCACCTCCTATATCCTTCTCGTCTAATTTGTCTAAATAGCAGAACATGTATCCTCCCTATTTCCAATTTAAACTCTGATTCCTAACATTATCTTTTAAAAAAAGAGTTGTCAAGTTTTTTTTGGGGAAAAATAATGTCTAAATTACATTAATTACAGAATTTTGCCTGTAACAGCAAAGTGATAATGTCCTATTAGAGCAAAATGAAAATGTCCTGAATGCAAAGTGCTAAACTGCCCGTTTTGAGAAGGAGGCAGGA
>MHEF01000159.1:2769-5261 GCA_001805125.1 Nitrospirae bacterium RBG_13_39_12 | reverse complement strand
ATTGTTTATATCTATAATTATTATTTATTTTATCGATATTAACTATTGGACTTAATGTTTTAGACATTAGTAAAATTTTTATATCAATAACTTAATTAAAATCAGGAGGCAATAATGCAGAAAGATTACACAAATATGTGGGAAGGACTTGGTCTCAATTTGGAAAATCATGCAGGTCTTTTGGGTGTTCTATCAGATGCCTACAAGAATATCTATCTCTCTCAGAGGGAAAGGCCGAAAGGCATGGAATATTTTGATTTTGTCATCTCCGAGATTCACGGCCTCCGGGTAGAGGAAATATTTGAGGCAAAGAAAGAAAAAAGAAAGATTGTTGGTACATTCTGCCTCTATGTGCCTGAGGAGCTTGTACTTGCAGTGGATGGGGTATGTATAGGGCTTTGTGCAGGTGCGGAAGTTGGGGCAGAGGAGGCAGAAAAATTTATACCGAGAAATACATGCGCGCTTATAAAGGCATTCATGGGATTTAAACTTGCAGGACTTTGCCCTTATGTAGAGCTAACTGATCTCCTTGTGGGTGAGACAACATGTGATGGCAAGAAAAAGGCATATGAGATATTCAATGAGATAACAAAAAAGGTCTATGTAATGGAGATACCAAATAAAAAAGGAGAAGATGGGAAAATACTCTGGCAGAATGAGGTAAGGCGTTTTGCAGAAAAACTTGAGGAGTTAGCTGGTAAAAAGATTGCTCTCGAGAAATTAAAAGCCGCCTCAAAAATTGTAAATGAAAAAAGAAAAGCTCTCCAGAGATTGTCTTTTCTAAGGTCTTATGATCCGGCTCCTATTTCCGGGCTTGATGCCCTCCTTGTAAATCAGGTCTCATTTTACGATGACCCCATCCGTTTTACTACAAAAGTGAACGAACTCTGCGAAGAACTTGACACAAGGGTTAAGTCAGGGATTGGAGTAGCTGAAAAAGGAAGTCCGAGAGTTCTCATTTCCGGGTCTCCAATGGCAATTCCCAACTGGAAAGTCCATGCAATCGTTGAGGGAAGTGGTGCAGTCGTGGTTGGCGAGGAGTCCTGTGTAGGAGAAAGGAACTTTGGAACACTTCTTGATGATGATTTTTCTTCACTCGAAGAGGGAATGCAGAAGATAGCTGACCGCTACATGACAATAAACTGCGCCTGTTTTACACCAAACGAAGAACGATTAACGAACATAATAGATCTCTCAAGGAGACTAAAAGTAGATGGAATTATTCATTATGCCATCCAATTCTGCACGCCTTATTTAATGGAGGCTTTCAAGGTAAAAAAGGTTGCTGAAACAATGGGAATTCCTTTCTTGCGTATTGAGACTGATTACAGCATGGAAGATATAGGTCAGTTAAAAACACGCATTGAAGCGTTCCTTGAGATGATTGAAAAAGGTGTGATTGTTTGAAGATCGGCGGCATAGACATAGGTTCACGGTATATCAAATACGTGGTATTAGAAGACAATAAGCCTGTTGCCTTTTATAAGGAGGATACAGGACATGATCCATTTGAAGTATGCAGGAAACTCATGGAAATGAACAAACCTGATAAGCTGATAGCTACGGGCTATGGGCGACATTTGCTGGAGATACATGGAAGTGTTAATACAATAACTGAGATAAAGGCGGTAGCAATAGGTTCAAAAGAGGTACTCCCATCTTGCAGAACAATCATTGACATAGGCGGTCAGGATACAAAGGTAATAGCTATAAACGAAGATGGTATGGTCACAAATTTTGAAATGAATGACCGGTGTGCAGCGGGCACAGGAAAATTTCTCGAAATCATGGCAAAGACACTCGGGTTTAACATAGAAAGTTTTGGCTATCAATGTAATGGCGACAGTAATGATATTAAGATAAACAGTATGTGCACCGTTTTTGCTGAGTCAGAGATTATTGGTTTGATAGCTAAAGGGGTAAAGAGAGAACTGATTGCCACTGCCATACATAATTCAATAGCAAGCAGAGTTGTATCATTGATAAAAAGAATTGACCTACATGACGACATCGTCTTTACAGGCGGATGTGCAAGAAATACCTATCTGCAAAGACTGTTTGAAACCCGCTTTCGAACAAAAATCCATGTCCATGAAAATCCCGATATACTTGCTGCACTCGGAGCTGCCCTTTATGCCGGGCGTGAGGGGCATGGAGCTGGCGCTCCACCTGGTCTGCAAAAGCAGCGTGATGGCAAGAAACAAAAAGCAGTCGCAGGTTAGATTCCCACCCCACCTCTCTCCGGTAATCCTTAACTTATCCCAACATTGGGGTCATCCTTAATTGCAAAAGTTCAGATTTAACCCTCAGACAATGTCAGGCGCCATGTAGACTTCTTCATCAAAGTCGCATGACATACGATGATAACTGGGTATTTGCTACACCTACTATTATGGATTTTAAAGAGGGATGAACTAATGAGAATTCACAGAAGAAATACCCATAATGCGGCAGTTGAGCAGTGCCCCGGAGGGGCATCTGTCTCGAACTCC
>MHEF01000159.1:0-2659 GCA_001805125.1 Nitrospirae bacterium RBG_13_39_12 | reverse complement strand
TGACATCGCCTTCTGGAAAGCCCCCATCAAATGACAGGGCGAAGAATACCTCTTGTGGAACGCCCTCGTGGACAAGTCCAGCAACATTCTCAAATCCAAATTTCCTGTAGTATTGCGGATGTCCCACTAGACAGCAACCTTTGGCACTTAGCTTCTTTAACCGTGATAGCCCTTCCTGTATCAGGGCTTTGCCAATACCCCAGCGCTGGTACTCCGGCAGTACTGAAACCGGGCCAAGTCCGTACCAATTCTTGGTGCCGTCTGAGATTGCTACTGGAGAAAAAGCAATATGCCCCACAACACGACCATCTACTTCTGCGACCAACGATAAGGTCAGTGCCTTTGCGGAACGTAGCGCCTCGATGATGAACTGCTCCGTGTGGTTGCTGATCTCGACGGTTTCGAAGGCGGCGACAGTCACTTGTGTAATGACGGCGGCATCAGACTCAGTCTCATCTCTGATCACGATTGTTTGTTTCGTCATAGCAATCTCATTTTATGGCCAACATTATTTTTTATACTCATTCGATATCGTATAGGAAATATAATCACCATAAGGACTGATTGTCAATGTTTCCGGGGTCAAATGCTAAATCCATGAGGTCATTATTCAATAAAATGTGTCTATCAGAAATATTATATTGCAGCAGTATAATTCTTTGAAAACTTATCTCTGGGCTATTGATTACTGTTTGAAAGCTTGTAATTCCTTCAGCCTCTTGAGGTGTGCAATTCAGGAAGGATGTTTATTCTTTGTAGCAAGATGTGGACAAAGTAAGACCGGAAAATTTTATAGTGGGTCATTTTGGTAATGGTATAGTTTGAAAAAAATAGGCTGTACTACCGTTGGACTGCATTTCTGTTACTAATCAACGTATTCATAGTCGGGGTCATGAACGATAGTGAATCGTTTAACCTTAGGATCATACATACGACAAAAGGCAGTTCGGCGAAGATTGCCAATACCATCTCGATACGTGATAAATCCAAAGAAATATATAATCTCTTCTCTATTATTGATTGCAACCAATTGTACAGGATTTTCAACATCAATTTTCTCGGATTTCATTTCAAAGGTAAACTCACCACCTGGGACGAAAGTAACACCATTCATAGTATCACGAATGGAACTGTACGGAGTGCGAGCGCCAAAAGATGGGCTAACAAGAATTGTGGCATTGCTTTCAGTTATCTCAGCCTTAGTCTCTCCAATATTAACAACTGCCCATTCAATCTGCAGCGGCTTCCCGGGTTCAATGGGAAGACTGGGATGGCTATGTGGCTTAATGGTAACATTGCGAACAATGAGTTGAGGTCGGTGAGTAGAAATAAACTCTTCCTTCGCGAGCTGAAGACTGTCACGAGTAACCTGAATTTGTTCTTTATTAGCCTGCCAGAGCTTTTCAGTAGATTTATAAAGATGCCAAGTGAAATATGCTACGGATGCTGTAAAGATAACCAGAAAGATATCGGTAATTCTGAATTTGAACCCGAAGAGAGGACCGAAGAACTCGGTTCCTTGATCTTTACTTTCCTTGTTGGGTTGTTGGGTATTTGTATTAGCAACTACGGAACCAGATTGAGTATCTTTGATGGCCATATATCCATCGGGAATTTTATTAATGTTCTTGGATTTATTTTGATGCTTTACAGCATAGTTGGCATTTTGTTCGGCATCGATTTGCGGAATCTTTGGAGAAAATGATAATGATTCTGCAAACGAAAAACTTACAACTATTAGTATCGCACCAACGACCAATGCACTACGTATACACATCTACTTACAGGTGGTACTCATTTCGTTAATATATTTCTATCTCCTCGATAATTAAGTTTCGAAGTCGAAAACTGATCGAATTTTACCAGGTGTTTTTTCCTTTTTAGCTTGCTCGATGATTTTATCCATTGATACCCGAACTACTTTGTGTCTTCGTCTTAAAAGGCGAACAGTTTGCATGATTTCTTTTTCAATCTGTTCGAGATATGTCTTCAAATGTTTTTCTTGGATGATATCGACATGGTATATGGTTTCGCGACCATTGATAATATCTGAAAACTGGAATTGTATATGTTTTGATTTTCGGAGAGAAACACTTCGCAATTTCGGAGTTGCTTCAAGTAATTCTCCCTGAATAATAAGAACAGGATAGTAAAATGTTAAATTAAGTTTTTCTTTTTCATCTATAAATGTCCAATCATCGTAATATTTCTTTATATGGTATTCTGTGGCATCACAAAGCTTTCGAAATGTATCAAAATGATTACCTTCATGTAATGCAAGCCATTCTTGCTTACTTCCAGATTTCTTAGGTGCGACGGAGCAATATTGTGTGGCGATTTTCCCCATGCAATAATGATGATACTTGTCCATCTCAAGATAATCGGAGAGTCGTTGCCAGGGATCTTCGTCTTTTTGTTCTTTTTTATTACTCTCCACTTTCTTTTTCTTCGGTATTGCTGCTTGGAGGATTTTTGTAGGTAATCCGGCTATCTTAACGTTGTAATGTTGTAATAAGCCCATTAACGGCTCCTTTATAAAACATATAAGTGGGTATGGGTTATTAACGCATTCAATGAGCAATGATGTGAATAAGAAATCAAAGTCATTAGGCCCGGCTTTATCGGCTCTCAACGTATAGATATCAAGCTCACGAGTTTT
>MHEF01000158.1:1683-7737 GCA_001805125.1 Nitrospirae bacterium RBG_13_39_12 | reverse complement strand
TACCGCAATTGTGGCTGGTTCCCCCTCATAATCAATAACTCCTGCAGTTGTGTCAAGCCAGCGCGTTGCACCGTTTTTCGTAATAATTTTAAATTCATATCGTGAAGGAACTATTTCTCCACGCTGTCTTGCCAGCCCTCTTTCCTTTACCAGTTCTCTAAACTCGGGATGAACAAGGTCCCAGAAGTGCATTGTTATGAGTTCTTCAACAGGATATCCAGAAATAGACTCTACTGCTGGGTTAACATATTTAAAATTATTGCCCTGGATAATGAATATTGCAGCAGCGTTAGTTTGCGCCAGTATACGGAACTTTGATTCGCTCTCTCTTAAAGCCTCCTCTGCCTGCTTTCGCTCGGTAATGTCTTCGACCAGACCATCGTATCTGAATAAGCGTCCTTCCCTGTCGATATAGGGTATCATGGTGTTACGAACCCAAACAGTAGTGCCGTTACGGCGGATTATCCGGTGTTCGATGGGAGGAACCTCACGTCCGGAAAGAATCTCTTTAACCGAGTTACTCACCATAGTCTGATCTTCAGGGTGGATCATCGAGTACCACAAATAAGGCTCTGATTCATAATCTTCAGGATGATATCCTGTGACTGGCAGACATCCAATGCTGTGACGGGTGGAAACTGCCTGACCGTTTTTGACTTCCACAGTATAAGTGTAAGCTGTAATTGCGTTAACCATTCGCCGATAGAGTTCTTCACTAACTATGAGCGCTTTTTCTGCTTGCTTGCGTTCTGTAATGTTTTTTGCAATTCCGTAAACACCGACAATTTTATTATCTACTATGATAGGGATGTTTGTTACGTTTATATCTACAAGGTGCCCGTCTTTGTGCGTAATAGCAATTTCGTAGTTTTGTGGCTCTCCCTTAGTAGCTTTTCGAAAGTGTTGTAACGTCCTGTCTAAGTCCTCTGATAAAATAAGAGGGATAAAAGACATCTCTAAAAGAATTTCAACGGGATACCCGGATAGTGTGTAACAGGCATGATTTGCACTGATAAAATTTCCTTCGATATCAAAAGAAAAAACCGCATCCAGGTTATATTCGAAGAGCGACTTGTATCGCTGCTCGTTTTCTTTTAAATATAGCTCGGCAAGCTTGCTCTTTGTGATGTCTTTAATTGAAACCAGGAACTCGTCAAATCCTTCTATAATTGAACTTGACACAAGACATTGCAGTAGTTTCCCATCTGCCGCTATGACTTCTGTCTCAAATCTTCCCGGGATACCCGAATTGAGCTCTTTCCATTTTTCCATTAAAAATTCTTTATGGTGTTCGGGAATAAACTCTATGAAATGTCTGCCAAGAACCTCTTCTTGTCTGTAGCCGGTCAATGTAACTAGCTGCTGATTGGTATACCCAATTGTTCCGTCTTTGGTAAGAGTTATTATTAAGTCAAGGGGATTGTTAAGAATGCTTTCCAGATATATTTTTTGGTTTTGAAGTGCCTCTTCCATATTTTTTCTTTCTGTAATATCTTCAGCAATTCCAGCGAGATAACAACCCTTTCCTTCTTTATTTAGTACCTCAAAACTGCGGGCCCATATCCATCGGATAGTTCCATCAGGTCTGATAATCCGGTATTCGATGGCAGATGGTTCTCCATTTTGCTGCTTCCTGACTGCATCCATTACATGATTAATGTCATCCGGATGGATACTCTCAAGGTAAGAATTGGGATCCTCGAATAAACTATTACGGGTTTTCCCCCATACCTTCTCATAAGCGGGATTAATGTAAATTAAATGATCTTTTTGCACATCGCGCACCCAAAAGACTTCACAGATGCTATCAAGAATCTCTGGGAAATAATTTCCGTTTTCCTGCGGTGCTTTCAAAAAATGGTTATGCCCTGTTTCTTTTTCTACAATTTTTTTAATGAACTTGCGCATTTCTGACAGTTCATTAATTAGTTGTTTTTTTGTCTTGCTTTCATCTTCCATGTTATTTATATTCTGAAAGCTAAAGCTTAAAATTCTTAAAATATTGTTTTAATTATATATAATAGCTGAGATGATATGCAAAAAATAATATATTTATCTGCTAAGGGTTGGAAAGTATCACTTAGAAGGTCTTGCTGGAACAGAGAAAAGTGAAAACCGTATCAAGAATAAACTATCTTAAACAATCTTCCATCCATATGCAATTAATCTGATCGCATACTCCTGCAGTAGCAGAGCCAAAACAATCAAAATGTCCTTCGGCTCTCTGGATTGCACGAATGATGTTACCTTTGTCCATATTACCGACTTTTACGCCTTTTTCTTTTGCAATGGTTTTTATTTGTTTAATTGTCATAGTTGCCCCCTTTTGTTATTTATCATTGTATATCAACTACTTTACTATTTTCAAGCTTATGTCAACTGCTATTGCTGAATGGGTTAATGCGCCAATGGAAATCATATCAACACCTGTCTCGGCAATATCTCTTACGTTTTCAATTTTAATGCCGCCGGATGCTTCGAGTATAACTCTTCCGTTAGCAATTTTAACAGCCTTTTTTATGTCACTGATAGACATGTTGTCCAGCATTACAATGTCTGCACCGGCTTCTATTGCTTCCTTGAGGTCTTTAAGGTTTTCAACCTCTACCTCGATTCTGACAAGGTGGTGGTTTTTTTTTGCAAGTTTAACAGCTTCCTTGATACTACCTACTGCCTCTATGTGGTTGTCCTTTATAAGTATACCGTCAAAAAGGCCGAACCTGTGATTACCTCCTCCTCCTATTCTTACCGCATATTTTTCCATAAACCTATGGCATGGTGTTGTTTTTCTGGTATCAACTATCTTTGTCTTTAGACCTTTAATCTTATCAACATAAATATTTGTAAGAGTTGCAATACCAGATAGTCTTTGCAATATATTTAAACTTACTCTCTCCCCTTCAAGAATAACCCTTGTTTTACCGAGAACCTCGGCGATAATATCTCCTTTTTTTAACCTGTCACCATCATTAAAAAAAGCATTGAATAACATGGAAGAATAGAGTTGTCGAAAAACCTCAAATGCAAAGGGTAGACCGGCAAGAACAAAATTTCCTTTTGCTATATACAGTGCCCGGGAATCATTTTCTTCTGGGATCAGTGATACTGTAGTAATGTCACCAGGTCCGATATCTTCTTTAAGCGCATGCTTTATCTGATCAATAACACTTAAAGGAATCTCCATCCTATCTCCTTCTGAATAGTAAAGAAATAAAACCCCATATACCACCAAATACAGCACCTAATGCAAGAGCAGAACGCCAGTCAAGAAGAGTTGTAACATTACCTTCTATCTTATTGGCTATAACAAGAAAGGCAGAGGTGTTTTCTGCCTTTATGTCCATAGCAGCCATGAATCCTACTGCTGATCGGTTAGTTGTTGTATGGTTGCTGGAGAAGGATAATGGAGAAAATGAAAAGTTTACAGATACGTTATCACCAGCAGTAATAGCACTTATGCTCTGGTTGAGGTTTATTTCATTCCCCTTGAGAATGAAGGCGGCTCCCTGTGTAATTTCCACTTTATCCCCGTCGATGCTGAGCGCTCCGACCTGTTGTAGTTCGATATGACCTCCTTCAACGGATCTGATGGTACTCTGTTTTATATTGACAAACTCTCCTTCGATAAATTCGAATTCATTTTGTTCGAGTGCTCTTTCTTCTTTATGCATCATTTTTCACCTCCGCATCTTTAAGCATTTTAATACTCTCCGAAATCCTGTTTTTTATATTTACCAGTTCTTCATACTTTATCTTTTCCTTATTAACAATATCTTTGGGTGCTTTCTCGACGAAGTCCTCATTTAGTAGTTTCTTGTTTAAAGAAGCTATAGACATTTCAACTTTTACCTCATCCTTTTTAAGTCTATTAATTTCTGCCTTAATATTCAATACCTCTTTAAGTGAAACGTAAATTTCCATTGAACTCTTAACAGATGTTGCTGAACATTCTGGTTTTTGTAATTTCATGCCTATCTCAATTTTACCTGCCTTAGCAAGTCCTTTAATGTAGTGCAAGTTCTCTTTTAATATTTTTTCTGCTAATTTTGAGATTGTTTTTATTGAGACGTTGAGTTTAAGAGATGGCAGGATGTTTAGTTCACCCCTTATGGTTCTTATCCCCGTTACAGCTTCTATTATATGTGACATATATTCTTCTTCTTTAAAGTCTCTTTGCAGGTTCTTAGGGTAATCAGCTACCATAATACTCTCGCGGGTTTCTGTCTTTACATTAGTCGCGGACTTACCAACAGACTCGGAATTGAAGAATTTTGTTTTTTGCCATATTTCTTCAGTCACAAAAGGCATAAAAGGGTGCAGTAATCTTAAAGATGTGTCGAGTATATATAGAAGGCACCATTTAACACCGATCTCTGATTTCGGATTCTGGATTTCTGACTTTGCCATCTCAAGATACCAGTCGCAGAATTCATGCCATATGAATTGATATATGCTGCTTGCTGCATCATTAAAACGGTATTCTTCCAGTGCTTTATTTATTTCATCTGTAACAGCTCCAAGTCTGCTAAGAATCCATTTGCTTGCCAGGTCGTTGAGTCTTAATTTTTGACTGTCAAATGATGACTGCAGACTGTCGGATGTTTTAATATTCATTAAAATGAATCTCGCAGCATTCCATAATTTATTGACAAAGTGCCTATATCCTTCGACCCTATCTTCAGAAAACCTTATATCTCGGCCCTGTGCAGCAAAAGCAGCAAGTGTAAACCTGAATGCATCAGTACCATATTTGTCCATCATTATCAGAGGATCAACAACATTGCCTTTGGATTTGGACATTTTCTGGCCCTTGATATCCCTGACAAGAGCATGGATGTAAACATCGTTGAAGGGTATGTTACCCATAAATTTAAAACCCATCATAATCATCCTTGCAACCCAGAAAAAGATTATGTCGAATCCTGTTACAAGAACACTAGTAGGATAGAAAGTCTTGAGATCTTCAGTGTGGTCAGGCCAGCCCAGTGTAGAGAATGGCCATAAAGCCGATGAAAACCATGTATCAAGTACATCATCATCCTGAATTAGCTTCTTCGAACCACAGTGCAGACATTTTATTGGGCTTATGCGGGATACATTGATACCGTTCAGGTTTCTGCAGGCTTCATTTTTCATATCTTTGCAATACCAGACAGGTATCCTGTGCCCCCACCATATCTGACGTGATATGCACCAGTCTTTAATATCTTCCATCCATGCAAAATATGTATTTTCCCATGTTTTAGGTATAATCCTGATTCTCTCGTCTTTTACAACTTTTATGGCATCTTTTGCTATAGACTTTACATTCACGTACCACTGAGGGGTTAACAAAGGCTCCGTAACTGTTTTACACCTGTAACAGTGGCCTATTGCATATTTATGCAACACCTCTTTTTCTATTAGATTAAGTTCCTTTAAATCTTTGAAAACCAGTTTCCTGCAATCATATCTGTCCAGACCTGCATATTTTTCCCCGGCATTTGAAGTCATACGACCATCTGCTCCAATTACTGTTATGAATTCTAACGGAGGGTATTGTCTTTTTGCTATAGACTCATCATTAAAATCATGGGCTGGTGTGACTTTAACAGCACCAGTTCCAAATGAAGGATCAACGGCATTGTCAGATATGATAACGATTTTCCTTTTTGTCAGGGGCAGATCAACAATCTTACCTATTAAATCTTTATACCTAGTATCATCAGGAGAAACTGCTACGGCAGTATCTCCCAGCATTGTCTCAGGTCTTGTAGTCGCAACTGTTATATATCTATTTTTATCCTCTGAAAAAGGATATTTTATATATGTCAGTTTTCCACTAAGTTCTTCGTACTCTACTTCAAGATCTGAAAGGGCTGTGTTACAACGGGGGCACCAGCTTATCAGGCGGTTGTCTTTGTAAATCAGACCTTCTTCATAGAGTCTGACAAAGACCTCTCTAACAGCTTTTGAAAGCCCTTCATCAAGAGTAAACCTTTCTCTTGACCAGTCACATGATGCACCAAGCCTCTTAAGTTGGTGGATTATTTTTCCACCGTATTCGTCTTTCCA
>MHEF01000158.1:0-1591 GCA_001805125.1 Nitrospirae bacterium RBG_13_39_12 | reverse complement strand
CAATACCTGCGTGGTCAGTACCTGGTAGCCAGAGCACTTTATAACCTGACATACGCTTCCAGCGTACAAGGATATCCTGTAAAACAGTATTAAGTGCGTGGCCCATGTGAAGTGACCCTGTAATATTTGGTGGGGGTATTACTAAAGAATAAGTACTGATATTATGGAAAAGGTCTGGGTTAAAGTATCCTTTTGACGCCCAGCATCCGTACCATCTTTCTTCGATACCTTGTGGATTGTAGCCTTTATCTAAAATTCTGACCTTATCCTCTCTATCTCTTTAGAAATCATTGTCTCTGCAAGGTCAGGAACGGTCTCCCATATAACCTTTTCAACTTCTTTTGTAAGAGATTCAACAGAACCTTTCAGAACCTCTTTCAGCATTTTTTCAACAAGGTCAGGAGCTACTTCCCATATTATCTTCTCAATAGAATCTTTAAGCAGAGGCATCAATGAGGCAAAAATAGATTCTTTTATGTCAAGCGAGGATAAAAATGATGACAAATTTTTGTTGACGACATTCTCGAAAATTACTTTTATTTCATCTTTTGTTGGAATTTCTGTTTTTGAAATTCCAACCTCTTCTTTTTCGGTAAAAGTCTTTTCAGATACCTGTGTAACCGCTTCTTTGTATACAGCTGGCTCGGCTTCAACTTCAGCTTCTTCTATCATCTCCAATAGTTCTTCTGTATTAGTCTCTACACCCTCTTCAACAGACCAAACAGCTGTTTCAGGAGTTTCGGGAATCTCTTCCATTGCCCAGAGGTCTTCTTCCGTTGATAATTCATCCAGGCCAACAGCCTCGGCTTCAACTTCAGCTTCTTTTTCTTCAATAGCAGATGAAGCAGTTAGAGCAGCATTTATTTTGCTTATTAGATCCATTGATTCGAAAGGTTTAATAATGAAATCATCTGCTTTGACCCGTTTTGCCAGATCTTCATCAATAGGTTCAAATGCTCCTGCAAGGAGTATCACAGGAATCCCTCTAGTGGAAGAGTCTTGCTTTATGTTTTCACAAAGCTGATAGCCATTAATCTTCGGCATCTCTATGTCAGCGAGGATTATATCTGGCTTATAAGCAGAAATAGCAGCTAATGCTTCTTCGCCATTATTGGTCGACTTAATCTCAAATCCTTCCTCCGCGAGAATAAGTTCAACGACTTTTTGAATGGTAATACTATCATCTGCTAATAGCAGTTTACGTGCCATTTTTCACCTCTCAGGGTATCTTGAAAGATTTTATTGTTAAGAGTCGAAAAAGTCAAGCGTTATTCTCTCAGTTTTTTATCATGTTTTGTCATTTTTTCTACGATAATTTCTCACAGCATATATTATACCCAAAGCTGATGCACCACATATGTTAGCTATCTCGTCAATAAGAGAAAAACTTCTCCAGGGTATCGCAAACTGCAGGATTTCCATAGCAAACCCGTAAAAAGAAGAAATGATTACAGATAAAATAATTGATTCAGTGAAAGTTGCTATTAGTCTTAATTTTCTGAGAAAGATAAACGCGGTTATTGCGTAAATTATGAAATGAGCTATCTTATCTGACGGAAAGTTTGTCTGGTGGCTTCCTACTGGAATAATT
>MHEF01000157.1 GCA_001805125.1 Nitrospirae bacterium RBG_13_39_12 | reverse complement strand
TATCTTCTTGATAGTATGGAGTTTTTTCGCTATTTCAGGCCCCGATATTTAGTATTATCCCTAAAAATAACTTTTCTTGTTTTTTAGATGAAATTATTGCAGTAGGCGTTATGTTTTGGTAGCTGATCGGAAACCCTACCCAGTAATCAGCATTAACGAGGTCCTTTGATTCTGCATCAAGGTCAAAGATAAAGATAACCAAAGGCTTAACTGAACAGAACGTCGACTATAAGTAGTTCGCTGTCGCCGATGGCGGTGATATGGAGCGTCAATACGCCGGTGGCTTTTAATGCGCCTAATGCTTGAATATTGTTTCCGTTTACCTCGAGTCCTTTGCCTTCAAGTACATAAAGATAGACGCCCCGGTCTTTTTTTATGTTATGTTCAACTTTGTTTCCTTTTTTAAGAAAACAGGAATGTACTTCAGCATCTGAATGTATGAAGAGGGCGTCTCTGTGTCTCATGGAAACTATAGGAAGAATGCGGTCTGTTCTTTCATTTTTTTCCACCTTTCTCTGTTCAACCGAGGGAGTCAGTCCATGTACAGATGGGAAAAACCACATCTGAATGAATCTCATGGGTTTAGCTTCTGAGTTGTTTATCTCTGAGTGCATCATCCCCTTTCCGACTGTTGTATGCTGTACCCATCCTTTCTTCAGGATTCCGCCTTTTCCCCTCTCGTCTGCATGCCGGAACTCTCCCTCTGCACAATACGTAACAACCTCTATCTCTTTATGGGGATGGAGAGGCCAGACAGCACCGGGAGAAAGGGTATCGTCGTTGAAAACTCTGAGTGTGCCGAATTGCATGTAGTCGGGATCGTTATACTCGTCAAAGGAAAAATGCCATCGTCCATGAAACGTCCCGTTCTCTATTTTGCCTTGTGTTTGATAAATGCTTTCAGAAGGTCGAACTATTATCTCTGACATTCAATCCTTTTTTTTTCAATAATCATATTAAAAAAAGAAACAAAGTGCAACTACAAAAAAATAAAGTAAGATAAAAGATATAGTTTGAATAACTGAAGAATAATAGGATAGGGACTGTCAGGTCTTGCGATCTTGAACACATACATAAAGGCCCGAGATTATTTGAGCCAGCATTTTTGACATTTCCATGAATTAGTATGGTTATCAAACCATATGGCATCAGCAAATTCAGGTCTTTTCCCGTTGCTTTTCATCTGGTCGTATCTTCCATGGGTACCGCATGAGGGACAGATCATCTCCTTACCATGCAGATACTGGCTTTTTATCCACTCTCCATTCAATGCTCTTCGCACTGCTAGGTATAGGTCATATCCGTTACATGAACCGCATAGAATCCCTTCATCTTCTATCCACTGTACAATCCTGCTATGAAAACGGTTTAAAGCTGCTCTCATTTCATCCTCTGAAAACTCGTTGAAGCCTCTTTTATTCGCTCTCATTCTGTCTCCTTGTAAAAAGATTATATTCTTATTTCAGACATTTCTCAATTTTATCTTGGCCTTTTTAGAAAAACCATATATTTCTCTGAACGGATATGGGAAGACAAATATATAATGCAGTATAATGTTTAACAAATGGTTTTATTTATGTTTAAAATATGAAGACTTATTGACCTATTTTCCATTCCCCTACTAGAATATAGATATAGGTTTGAAAAAAAGACATAACGTTTTTACTGTTAAAATTATATGACCGTAACCTATAAAATATAAGTTATGGATTTTATCTTTCGATCTCTATATATTGATAAGCTTTCTAAATTTGTCGCAGAACGATTCAATATACCTTTGTCAGTGGATTATCTTAATTATATTATTACCCTTATCCTCATCCTTGTTCTTTTCCTGGCAATTCTCAAGACAGTAAAAAATTACATGACAAAGGGTTCTTACTTCAATGAAAAAAGACGTTTAAAGGCACATGAAAAGATAATACGAAAAAACATTAAAATTTTATTATCCAACAAGGACTATAAAGCTGCTGCAGAACTATATGTCTCTATAGATGATTTTAAAGAGGCTGCGAAGCTATACACTAAAGCAAGGGTTCCTTTAAAAGCTGCCGAGGTCTATGAGCTTATGGGGAATTTCGGAAATGCTGCAATGCTATACAAAGAGGCAAACAACTATACAAAGTCCGCAGAGCTTTTTGAAAAAATAGGTGACCTTCAAAATGCCGCCCAAATGTATGAAAATGGAGGATTTCATAAAAAAGCTGCAGAGCTCTACAAAAAGATTAATAATTATCTCAAAGCTGCGGAACTTTATGGACGCTGTTTTGTTGAAGAAGGACCACAGAGATTAAAAGAGGGAAAAGACAAGAGTAATGCTTATCTAAGCGGTATGTTTTACGAAAAGGCAGGAGAGTTCGAAAAGGCAATTTCCATCTATATTAAAGATGGTTACTTTAGAGAAGCCGCTTTAGTTTGTGAAAAGCAAGGAGAGCTTACTAAAGCAGCGGAATTGTTTATTGAGGCAGGAGATCTTGAAAAAGCGGCAGAATTGTTTCGCCTGGGCGGTAACATCAAGAAAAGCAATGAGGTGCTAAGCAAAATATCCTATCAGAAAGGTCTTCTCAAAGAATCTGCAGTATTAGCTGAACAAGCAGGTGACTTTATTCAGTCAGCTGAAATTTTTGCAGAAGCAAAAGAATATGCGATGGCAGGTGATCAATACTTAAAAGGAGGATGGTATAAAGAAGCAGGGGAAATGTTCCTGAATGCGGGCGATTTTAAAATGGCAGCAGAAGCATTTGAACTTGGAAGGAATTATATATTGGCAGCTAAGGCCTATGAAAAGACAGGTGGTGCTACAGCAAAGGGAGCTGAACTTTATGAGAAAGTAGGAGATTTTTTTAAAGCAGGCAAATCTTACAAGGAGTTAGGGCTGCAGGACAAGGCATTGAATGCCCTGCAGAAAGTAGATGAGAAGTCTAAATATTATGCATCTGCTTCAGTTATGATAGGGGAGATCTTTATGGAAAGGGAAATGTTTGACCTGGCCAAAGAAAGATTCCTGAAAATTATAGAAAAAAAACCTATCAACAAAACGACCCTTGATCCATACTATTATCTAGCTTTATGTTATGAAAATTCCGGTGAAAAAGCGCTCGCAAAGTCTACCTATGACAAGATCCTCGCTGTAGATTATCAATTCAAAGATGTTTCTGAGAGATCAAGTGGAATAACCGTAGTATTGAACGAGAGAGTAATCTCCGGTCAACAGGTTCAGGATAATGTATCGGGG
This sequence comes from Nitrospirae bacterium RBG_13_39_12, assembly GCA_001805125.1. Taxonomy (GTDB): domain Bacteria; phylum Nitrospirota; class Thermodesulfovibrionia; order Thermodesulfovibrionales; family SM23-35; genus RBG-13-39-12. Next base: position 4,662 of record MHEF01000157.1, on the reverse strand, counting down.
GATGGAAAAAGTACGCTGCGGATAGACTCTCAGAAGAAAAGGTATGAGTTATTGTTAGAGGTAGGACGTGGGGGAATGGGAATTGTCTACAAGGCTAAAGATACACTTTTAAACCGCATTGTTGCTTACAAAATTCTCCCGTCCTTCTTGAGTTCAAATCCTTCAAGTTTCGATCGGTTTTTAAAAGAAGCGAGACTCTCTGCAAACCTGAACCACGTGAATATAATAATGATATTTGATACAGGATATGAAGATGATCTCAGTTTTATAACTATGGAATACGTTGAAGGGGAAACCCTGGATAAATATCTGAAGGGGGGGGAGGAAATTCAAAATTAACGAAATTGTCAATATAGCCAGACAGGTGTGCAGAGCATTAGTCTATGCCCATAAGAACAACGTTGTACACAGGGATATTAAGCCTGCCAATATACTTATAAGCAAAAAAGGTGTTGTCAAAATCATGGATTTTGGGATTGCTAAAATCCTGGAAGATATCTCGAAAGAGGTAACTTCAATTAGCGGGACGCCGCTTTATATGTCGCCAGAGCAAATAATCGGTAAGGATGTTGACTTTCAGACAGATCTTTATTCTTTTGGGGCAACGATCTTTGAACTGTCAACAGGCCGACCGCCTTTTATTGATGGAGATATTTTTTATCATCATCTTCATACTGTACCGGTTTCTCCGCAGGAGTTAAATCCTTTAGTTCCTGACGGACTGTCAAAGGTGATACTGAAGTGTCTCGAAAAGGATAAAGCTTTACGATATAAAAAAGCTGAGGAGATACTCCGTGATCTTGATAATATCGTGTAGCGGTCCGATCTGACTATTAATGTATTTTAATATTGTCCGTTTTTTATAAGTATTTTCTGCCTTGACTTAGGTAAAGCATACTTTTATATTATTAAATATGCAAAATTGCTTTTTTCCAAAAGGTAAGATTTTATTCGATACTAAACCATTTTCCAGGAATGTCTTCGAATTATTCCTAGATAGAATATACAAGGGACATGCCAATTTTACTGGTTATATCAAGCTTGAAAAAGAAGACGCTTACCAGCTTTTCCTCTTTTTCCTTAAAGGTAATATATATTCTGCAGGAGAATCAGTTGATTACAGACATACGAGTATCACGATAAAAGATTATTTTAATCGTCTTTCCTTGGAATCAGATCCGCAGCTTAGTGTATCACTTCATGAGACAGACCCTGTATTACTGAAGGAGATGCTGATTGTAATGCAGAGAGAAATGACAACTAAAGCTCCGACCACTCTGATCGATCTTGAAGATATCACAAAGACGATTAAGAATGAGGCTGCAGATGCACTTATAGCCTTGAATAAAAACAACAGATGTAATTTCTTTTTTTTCAAGGATGGAAAGGGTGTGATTTCGCATTTTGCTGATACTGATTTTGAAAGCGGGGAAGACGCATCTGTTGTTGAACAAATGCTGGTATATGCATATCCGGCTGACCTTTCAAACGTTGATGCACTTGTCTATCGGAATATCAAAACTCAGCCTGCGGCTGATTCGAAAAACCTTTCGCATGAGAAATTAGTAGATATGTTGCATTCTGTTGCAGATACTGAATCGCCGGGTGAAGTTTACACCCCTGTTAAAGAAGAAAGAGGGGTGAGAAAGGATCATATCAATCTGGTAATTATTGAAGGCCCTCAAAAAGGGTGCACTCTTAGTACAACGATCCCCTGTATTATCGGTAGAAAAACTGCAGATATTAAATTAGAAGACAAAAAGGTATCAAGACGACACGCCAGTATTATTGAACTGGAAGGAAAGATTGTTGTTAAAGACCTTGACAGTACAAACGGCACTTACGTAAATAATAAGGAAATAAAAGTACGTGAGTTATCTGAAGGGGATACAATAACTGTTGGTGAGACAAGATTGAAAATTGAGGCTATCAATACTTCTTAGCCATTCTGTATTTAATATAGTCCCTGATTACTTCAACCGCCATCTTGCTTGCAATCTCTCCGCTGTGTGTCCGCCAATCCCGTCGGCAACAACGAAGAGATATAGATCTTCATCAGAACAGTAATTGTCTTCGTGAAACATATATGAAAAATTTGATTAAGGCAATAGTTATATTATCACCGGTGATAGCCTGGAGTATACTCGTTTGGTATTCATCAAAATGGGAAAAGAAATACAAAGATAAAAAATATGAAGAACTTGTTGAAATGAACTATTTCAAAAAGAAACCGCGCAATGATATGCTTCTGTGGTTAAGCGGTTTTATAGCTACAATTTTATTGATGTTGCTTTTTGTTAAATTAAGGTAACCCAGACAGATAAATTCAACCATAAAACGTGCTTTAAGGTAAGATTCTTGAAATACAATAAATATTTTATTATTCCTGATAAGTCTGAAGTAGTTTGTTGTTTTAGATAATGGATAAAGCAATAGGTTTTATTGCTTTATAAGATGGAAGTTTTGTTATATTATATAAAACATGCAAAATTCGAAATTATTAAGCATCCTCCTATGTGCTATTTTTATTAACTTTATTATTTCATGCGCAGGAACAGGTATAAAGAGAGAAGCTGAATCTGAGTTTGAGGTTGGTCTTGCACTTTTTAACCAGGGGCAATATGAAGAATCCATGGAGCACTTTGAACGTTCCACCGAACTTAATCCGGAATTTGGCAGATCCTATTTGTACATAGGTAGGGTATACCTGAACATTGGAAAGTGGCAGGAGGCACTCCCGCCTTTGAGAACCGCATTCCGGCTTGCCCCTGAAGAGTCAAATAAAGAGATTGCAGAAATACTAATGGACATTTTCTTCAAAAATGCATCGAAGCTTGATCAGGATACACAATCTCAATTTATGGACCTCTTGAAACTAAAATAAACTGTCAGTGTAGTTAAGACCTATTTTTGCTTCTAACGTTCCGGCGCTTTTCTGAATCTGTCAATAAAATGAAAAAAAACAAGAACAGGATGGCGGTGTATCATACGGGGCACTGTATATCGCATTGCATCCTTAATCTTTTCCCTCATGGCTGGCTTGTAGCAGTGTATTCCGCAGTTTGCACATGTTGTTTTATCTTCCTGAAAAGGACATCTGTCGAGGCGTTTTCTTGCATAATCCAAAAGTCCTCCGCAACTGAAACAAAGATTATTATGAGTTCCATGATGATCACGGCAATAAATGGTTATCATGGAATCGACAGTTTTTTTCTCCCTGGCTATTCTGCGATATTTAAAAAAACAAAGTATAAAACCTGGAGTATGAGTCAGATTTTGTCCAGAGCCTGTTGTAAGTCAGCGATAAGGTCGTCGACGTCCTCCAGGCCAAGAGCTATGCGCACAAGGTTGTCAACCATGCCGATAGACCGGCGGTGGTCTTCAGAATAGTCAAAGAATGACATCGTCGCCATCTGCGTTACCAGACTTTCGGTCCCGCCAAGACTGGGTGTTATGAGGAAAAGATCTAGTGAATCAATAAATCTTCGGGTTTCCTTGTCACCGCCCTTGACCAAGAATGTAATCATGCTGCCAAAGCCGCGCATCTGCTGAGTTGCAATTAGATGGTCGGGGTGGGACTCCAGTCCAGGGTACCAGACCTTCTCGATTTTCGGGTGAGACTCCAGCATACGGGCAATTGTCATACCAGCGCTGTTGTGGTGCTCCATGCGCAGGGTAAAAGTCTTAAGACCTCGTTCGAGAAGGAAACAGGTAAATGGGTCAGGTGTAGCGCCGATAATACGCTGCATACGGTAGAGTTCGTTCAGCAGTTCATGTTTACCGAGAGCAACGCCGGCCAACAGGTCGTTGTGACCGCCGAGATATTTAGTAGCGGAATGGATAACGATATCCACTCCAAGTTCTAGAGGTTTAATGTTATAAGGTGTGGCAAGGGTTGCATCGATAATGGTTATAGCCTGATGCTGCTTGGCGACTCTGACAACCGCAGGGATATCCAGCACTCGCAGGTACGGATTAGTCGGCGATTCGGTGAATATGATATTGGTGTTGGGTTGGATTGCTTTGGCAATGGCCTTAGCAGTCGGGTTTACCAATGAGACTTTGAGGCCGAACTCGGCCAGAAGTTTTGTAGCGAAATCGCGTGTCTGTCGGTAGCAGTCATTTGTGAAGATGATGTGTCCCTTACGGTTCATATAAGACATCAGAGCCATGATAACTGCACTCATTCCAGTTGAGAAAAGAAGCGCACGTTCAGCAGCCTCGATGGAAGCAAGTTTGCGTTCGCATTCCTGTTGGGTTGGGTTTCCGTAGCGCCCGTATTCGTGTTCGCGCAGCATGCGGCCCTCTTTCTTAGCCTTCATGAATTCAAGCACTTCGGCAGTAGAATCAAAATAGTAGTTGGATGTCTGTACTATTGGAGTGGAAACAGCATAGTGAGCTTTGGGTTTGCGACTCAGGCCATGTATCGCTAAGGTGGCTTGTTTCCAGTATTTAGTTTTTGACATTTTTTTGGAAAAATGTTTACTCTTCCTCTTCTGTAAAGTATGCTGGAGAGCTTCTTTGACTGCTTCAACGCTGGGAGGTAACTCGATAGGCTTGTTGGCGAAATGGCAGGGGAAATCTAATGCGTTTTCGTGGTAGCGGACCTTAAAATCTGTAAATTTCAACCCGTGAGCTGTTGAAATGACCACGATGCGTTCG
>MHEF01000156.1:1766-13942 GCA_001805125.1 Nitrospirae bacterium RBG_13_39_12 | reverse complement strand
GTTGCGGTTCTTATCCTGTTTACCATTCTTCTCATGCAGGATGTTATTTCTGATTATCTCGGAGAGGGAAATAATTTGAAGAAAGATATAAAGGTGTCATCCCGTGCTGAAAACAGACAGCAAAAGACACAGCTAACAGACTATTCTTCAGTTCTCAAGAATAACCCTTTTGGCTTCACCGGAGGTGAGATAAAATCACTGAATACCACCTCTAAAGACAGTGGAGCACGGCAGACAGATATTGCACTTATCGGAACAGTAGTCGGCCCTAGGGAACTCAGTTACGGTATTTTCGAGGACACCGCTGGAACACAGGAAGTCTTTAAGGTCGGAGAATCTGTTTTAGGAGTAGGAGTGCTCTACAGAGTTAAGAAGGACAGGGTGCTTGTGAGACAGAAAGATGAGATATTGGAAATTATTCTTGAGGATGTCGAGGTAAGAGAAATTAAGAAACCTGTTTCCGGAGGGACTTCTTTCACATCTTCATTTGCACGAAAAATTGGGAATAGCACTTACCTGGTTGACCAGAGAAAGGTTCAAGAAGCTATCTCTAATCCCAACCAGATAATGACTGACGCAAGGCTCAAACCTAACCTGAATAATGGAAGAGAAGAAGGCTTTGTTCTGAGCGAAGTTAAGCCGGGTGGAATATATAATAGTCTTGGTCTCAGGGAAGGAGATATACTTCTGAGGATCAATGAGTATGATATATCTGAACCTGAAAAGGCGCTCCAGGCTTTTACAGCCCTTAAAGGGTTGGAAAGGGTTCAGATTGATTTAATAAGGGGTGGATCGAAGATGACAATGACTTATCAGATAAAGTAATATAGAGTTGTATCTTCTATGTTGAAATATTTCTGTGGAAAAGGATTGTAAATATGAAAACATTTAGGTCTTTCTTAACTGCCTTTTCAATTACTTCATGTCTTATATTCTTTGGATATTGCATAGCAATCGTAACTGCAACTGATTCGCTGGCAGATACAAAAGTAGCCGAGAATAAGCCGGAACCGGCCAATAAGGAAAAAGATCAGAGCAAGGACAAGAAAATTACATTTAATTTTATTGATGTCGATATATCTACAGTAGTTAAATTTATCAGTGAAATAACCAGTAAAAATTTTGTATTCGATGACAGGGTTAAAGGCAATATTACCATTATTGCCCCTACAAAACTTTCAATAGAAGAGGCCTTCAGCCTGTTCACATCCGTTTTGGAACTTAAAGGATTTACTGTTGTGCCGTCAGGAAAGATATACAAGATAGTCCCGGTTTCGCAGGCAAGACAGTCAAGTACCGAGATCATAAAAGATGAAAAGCCTCATGTGGGCGATACTTATGTTACAAGGCTTGTGCAATTGAAAGCCATATCCTCTGTAAATGCTGTAAATTTTCTTCAGCCTATTATATCAAAGGACGGATATATATCTTCTTTCGGCCCCAGCAATATGCTTATGGTTGTTGATTCTGTTACCAATATGGACAAGGTACTCGAAATCCTCGATGCCATAGACAAGCCGGGTGTTGAGGAACCGGAGATTGTACTTCTTAAATATGCAAATGCTGATGATGTTGCAAAGATAATTACAGAAGCGATGGGGATAAGCAGCAGGACGCAGACTCCGGGTGTCCGCACCACCAGGTCAGTAGGTGCAGGAGGTACGGTTTCTGTTGAGGAGGCCAGGGCAAATGTCTTTGCGGACGTCAGATTAAATGCAGTGGTATTGCTTGCCGATAAACAGGAAAAGGAAGCCATGAAGAGAATTATTGCCCTTCTTGACGTCCCTCTCCCTGAGGCAACCAGCAAAATCAATGTCTGCTTTCTTGAATATGCAGATGCAACAGAACTTTCCAAGGTGCTGGAGGGTTTGATTACCGGGGATACCCCACAGGTAAAAGCAGGGGTACAGCTTGCTAAAAGTCCGTTCGAACCCGGGAGCAAGATAATAATCACGCCTGATAAGGCAACTAACTCACTCGTTATTGTGGCATCTCCTTCAGATTATCTAAGTCTTCTTCAGGTCATTAAGCAGCTTGACAGAAGGAGAAAGCAGGTTTATGTGGAGGCGATGATTGTTGAGGCGTCAATCGATAATCTGAGAGAACTAGGGACAAAGTGGAGAGTTATAGCTGAGAAAGACGATGAGCCCATAGTAATTGGAGGATTTGGAACTATTGATGCATCATCTCTGAAAGATATTCTTTTCGGACTTACAGGGCTGACAGGCGGTGGGATGGGGAACTTCCTTGACGTGCCTTTAACAACAATTGGTACAGACGGGACAGCAACAACATCAACTCTTACAATTCCCGGATTTGCTGCTCTTTTCAGCCTTAACGACTTCAGGGGGTCAATAAATGTTCTCTCTACACCTCAAATCCTTACATCTGACAATCAGGAGGCAGAGATCGTTGTCGGTGAGAACGTACCGTTTATATCTAAAAGAGAATCAGATCCGACAAGGACGGTTTCTGTTTTTAGCACAATAGAGAGAAAGGATGTCGGTATTACTTTAAGACTGACTCCCCAGATCACTGAAGGTGATTATGTAAAACTCGACATCTACCAGGAGATATCAGCTCTGAAGCAGGAATCTGAGACAATTGTAATATCCGTTGGACCATCAACAACAAAACGTTCAACCAAAACATCTGTGGTTGTTAAAGATAACCAGACAGTTGTGATTGGTGGTCTTATGGAAGAGAGGATAGAAGAGAATATCAACAGAGTGCCGCTGCTGGGAGATATCCCAATCATCGGATGGCTGTTTAAGAATAAGACATATGAAAAGAAAAAGACCAACCTGCTTGTTTTCCTGTCCCCGCACATAGTCAAAGAGGCGGCCCAGCTTTCTATAATAACCGACAATAAGAAATTGGAGTTTGCAAAAACTCAGGACAGATATAAACAGAGTGAGTTGCTTGTGAAGTTTAAAGAGGAGACTCCTGAGGAAAGGATATCAGAAATATTGTCAGCAGAAGGTGCGACCATTATATCTGTATTAAAGCCAAATGGACTCTATAAGATCAGACTTGAAGAAGGACAGGACGTTAAAGATGCGGTAAAAGTATTCAGTGAGTATGAAGAAGTGGAGTACGCGGAACCGGACTATATAAGAGAGATAAAATAAGAAAAAAACACAATGCCGGACTGTTCTCTGCATGAATTCTATGGGTAAATGGAAACTATTGAAGTTATAAAAGATGAAGATGTAGATGTCTCCCTGCTAAAGAATATTCCTGTCAGCTTTGTAAAAAACAATCAGGTATTTCCGATAAAGAAAGATAAATCTGAACTGATTGGAGCTGTTGCCGATGATAAGGGAGTGCTGGCTCTGGCTGAAGTCTCGAAGACCCTCGGGTTGAAGCCTAAAGTGTTAAAGACATCTTTAGGGGTAATACTGGATGCAATTAACAGGTTTTATGGTCAGATGGGGTCGGCAGAAGAAGTCATGGATACCATAACAGGAGAAGACCTTTCATCTGTTGCAACAGAGTTTGAAGCTCCAAAGGACTTACTCGAATTAACGGAAGAGGCTCCTATCATAAGGCTGTTAAATGCACTTCTTTTGCAGGCAGTAAAAGAAAGGGCAAGTGATATACATATCGAGCCTTATGAGAAAGAACTAGATGTCAGGTTAAGGATAGACGGTTTGCTGCACAGGGTATTGACGCCGCCGAAGATAATTCAGGATGCCCTAATAAGCAGGGTAAAGATAATGTCCAATCTCGATATAGCTGAAAAAAGGTTGCCGCAGGATGGAAGGATAAGGCTTTTGCTTGGTGGAAGGGATATAGATATCAGGGTGTCTGTAATACCCACATCTCACGGCGAGAGAGCGGTACTAAGACTCCTTGACAGAAAGCAGGGGCTTCTGGGTTTATGGGAGGTAGGTTTTGGCAAGGAGGATGAAAAGAAGTTTGAAGAACACCTTCAGAGGCCTGACGGTATTATACTTGTAACAGGCCCCACCGGCAGCGGCAAGACTACAACCCTTTATGCTGCCCTGAACAGGATTCATACAGAAGATAAAAATATAGTAACAGTCGAGGACCCCATTGAATATCAGCTGAAAGGCATCGGCCAGGTTCATGTGAACCCTAAAATAGGACTCACATTTGCAGCAGGCCTGAGATCGATTCTGAGGCAGGACCCTGATGTTATAATGGTCGGAGAAATAAGGGATCTTGAGACTGCTGAAATTGCAATGCAGGCGTCCCTTACAGGACACCTTGTCTTGAGTACACTTCATACAAACGATGCGCCGAGTGCTCTCGTGAGACTGATTGATATGGGTATCGAGCCTTTTCTCGTTGCATCTTCATTAACAACAGTCCTTGCACAGAGGCTTGTTAGAACAATATGTTCTAACTGCAAGTTGTCTTATAAGCCATCTGAGATCGAGCTGTCTTATTTCAATCGCCTGCCTGAGGTTTTATATCGTGGCAGTGGTTGTGATAAATGTAAGGGCAAGGGCTATTTTGGAAGGACGGGGATATTTGAACTCCTTGTGATAGACAGCGAGATACGATCGATGATCACAGACAAGATTGATTCTCAGAGCATAAAGAACAAAGCAGTTTCCAGGGGGATGAAGACCCTTCGCCAAGACGGCATCGAAAAGGTCATCAATGGCATTACAACACTTGAAGAGGTTCTAAGGGTGACCCAGAAAGATTATGCCGATATTTCAGTATAAGGGATATAAAACAGACGGGTCTGAAGTAGCTGGTACCCTCGAGGCAAGCAGCATTAAGGAAGCGGTTTCAAGGCTCAAGGATTCAGGGCTTCATCCAAAAAATATACAAGAAGCTGTCTACAGAAAAGGATTCGGTCTTTTTCAACGGTCTGATGTTTCCCTCCTTCCATCAGTAACAAGGCAGTTAGCCACTCTTCTTTCATCAGGGGTGACTTTGATGGAAGCGCTAAATTCAATATCTGAGGAAAATAAAGGTTTCTGGAAAAATGTGCTGGTAAACATAAGGGAGAGGGTTGCAGCCGGATCAAGCTTTTCAAAGGCCCTTGAAGATTATAAAAAGATTTTTCCCGAGTTTTATGTGAATATGGTTGCTGCAGGAGAAGCAGGAGGCAATCTTGATAAGGTTCTTGTGCGTCTTGCTGATTTTTTGGAGTCCCAGAGTAATCTCAAATCAAAAGTAAGAACAGCAATGGTTTACCCTGTTTTTATGATATGTGTTGGTTTTATTGTTCTATCCTTTATATTCACTTTTGTTATACCTAAGATAACAAGGATATTTAAGGATACAGAGAGCGCCTTGCCTTTTATAACAGTTATTCTCATAACGATTAGTGATATTTTTCAGAACTTCTGGTGGCTTATAGTAGGAATAATATTAGGTGGAGTATTTGGCTTTAGAAGGATAAAGGAAAAGAACAGATTGTTTGTTGATAGACTTATTTTACATTTACCAGGTAATGTACTGCAGAGCCTTTATTTCGGACGGTTCGCAAGGACACTCGGTTCTTTGCTTGAGGGGGGGCTACCTGTCCTGAGGGCACTTGAGCTTGCTGCAAAGTCTATCGGGAACAGAGTACTGGAGCTGAAGGTGATTGATGCCGGCAGAAAGGTTGCCGAGGGGGCAAGGCTTTCAGCATCCCTTGAAGACTTTCCGCCTGTTCTGCTTCAACTGATTGCAACAGGGGAAAGGAGCGGGAGGATGGTTGAGGTTCTGAAAAATGCAGCAGATTCATATGAGGAAGAATTTTCAAGAAAGATGCAGAAGACACTTTCACTTCTTGAACCTGCGTTGATTCTTTTTATGGGGATTATTGTGGGTTTTATAGTTCTTGCAGTTCTTCTGCCGATATTCCAGCTGAACCAGCTGATAAAATAATAATCTGACGCTAAATACTTTATATTTGTCATCGCGAGCCCAATGGGCTTGGCAATTTATTATTTGGATACTTATCAGGATGTGCATAATATTATTGACTTCAGTTAGTGTGTCATTCCCGCTTGTCGGGTCGCCTCAGCGACTCGCCGAGGAGAGAATCCTTCCGACTTGTTCGGAATCGTGCGAAGAAAGATGCCGGCGATCCCGTACAAGCCGTGACAGGCAAGCCAGCATGACAAAGTAAATGCACTCATTTTATGCCACACTATTATGAGAACCTTAATATCAGGAGGAATATAAGATGAAAGATACAAATCGCATAGCTACACAAAAGATAATAGAAACAATACCCACTCACCCCCCTTTAGCAAAGGAGGGTAGGGAGGATTTTCGGATGAATGATAAAGGATTTACCCTTCTTGAAATAATTGTGGTTGTGTTTATACTTAGCCTTCTGGCAGCTATTGTTGCCCCCAGGATAATAGGAAGGACTGATGAAGCCCGTATTGCGGAAGCTAAGGTCCAGATAAAGAATTTTGAAACGGCTCTCAAACTGTTCAAGCTCGACAATGGCTTTTATCCTGATACTGAACAGGGACTTGAATCACTTGTGGAAAAACCATCATCGGGACAGATTCCGCAGAAATACCGGGACGGCGGATATTTAGAACAAAGAAGGATACCGCTTGATCCATGGGGTAACCCTTATCTTTACGTATCTCCAGGCATTTATGGTGATTTCGATATAATAAGTTATGGTGCTGACGGAAAAGAAGGCGGAGACGAAAAAGATGCAGATATTGAGAACTGGAATATCCAGTAAACGTGGCTTTACCCTCCTTGAGCTAATTGTTGTGCTATTTGTTATCTCACTTGTTATGGCAATTGTCCTGCCATCTTTCAGCGGGTTTGGAGAAAGAAATCTCAAATCTGAAGCGAGAGAAATGGCCTCGATACTCAGGTATATGAATGACAGCGCAATATCAAGGAAGGAGACTTTTTTTATCAGATTTGACCTTGATGAAAGGATGGTTCACTGGAAAGGACCTGATGGTGAGAAAGCGAAGAGGTTCGATAATATAACAGGAATAACTGCGCAGTCGACAGGAAAGGTTTCAAAAGGCGAGATAACTTTTTTCTTTGAACCCGTCGGCATTCAAGAAAATCTGAGCGTTTACATGGTCAGTAGCAATAAGGAGATGTCAATCTGTTTGAACCATCTGAGTGGCAGAGTGAAGATAGTAACTAATACAGGAGGGAGCAATGACAAAAAAAGGCTTTACCCTTCTTGAGGTTATGATTGCTCTTGCTATTGTTGGAGGTATTCTTATAACCCTCATATATACCCTCAACTATAATTTGGGTATCATTGAAAGGCACGAGACTGTCACTGTCGCAACCCTTCTTGCAAAAGATAAAATAAACAATATGGAAAAGACCCCTGAGAATGAAAAAGGAGTCTTTGACGCTCCCTATGATAGATATGCCTATGAGACCTTTGTTAAAGATTCTCCGTACCCTGGCATATCAGAAATAATTGTTATTGTAAAGGCAGACAAGGAAGAAGTTAAGCTAAATGAATTTATACTGGAATAAAAATCAGTCTAAGCCTCTCAAACAGACCAATGCAGGTTTAACCTTTATTGAGGTTCTTGTGTCAGTTGCAATACTATCCGTAATACTTACTGCGATATACAGCACATTTTTCTTAAGCCACATGGCAGTTGAGGGCATGGACGAATCTGTGCTGACACTCCAGGAAGCACGAAAAGCGATTGATATCTTAAGGCGTGAACTGGAATCTGCTGTTTACTATGATATTGATAAACATACATTGTTTAAAATAATGGACAGGGACGTCTATGGTAAGCAGGCTGCACATCTCACATTTACAGCTTTTTCACCCTTAAGACCCGGTCTATCCAGGATTTCATATTATATTGAGGAAGAGGATGGTAAATTAATTTTCTTTAAAAAGATAGAGTCCCCTTATAGTGAAGAAAAGACTGAAGGTGTTGATATAATTGAGGGACTTGAAGCCTTTACGGTTGAGGCGATATACAACGATAGATGGGTGAAAACTTGGGATACTGACATAAATAAAAGCATACCTGATGAGATAAAAGTAAGTCTTACTATAAAGGTAAAAGGGGAAAAAATAACTCTTTTTGATATATCAAGGCCAAAGATAGAAAGGCTGATATAATGCATATTCATAATCAGGGAAAAACAGATGGAAGGGGTTTAAAACATTCATTAATCTGTTATTGCGAGCTGCGAACTCGTTTGCGGAGGAGGCAATCCCAATATAAAAAGACGGGATTGCGGAACTTGTTCGGAGCACAGCGAGGAATCTTGCTCCGGTTTGCCCCGGCTTCGCCTCGTAACTTTACTCAAAATGGCAAACTACATCTGTTTAGAGGCAATAAGAAGGGCATAGCGTTACTGGTGACCCTTCTGGTTACTGCCATAATTACCGCCATAGTAGTCGAGTTTGCATACGGAGTTTACACTGGTACAAACAATCTTTATAATTGGCGAGATTCACAGCGACTTTCTATAATGGCAAGGTCAGGTATAAATGTATCGGCGAATTTTTTATTGGACATGCTGAACAAATATGACTATTCATATCCTGGATCTATTAACCTTCCTGTAGAGAACCCATTTGAGGATTTTGAAGGGGTTATAACTGTAAGGCTGGAAGATGAAAATTCAAAATTCAATGTTAATTCCATAGTATCTGCGAACGGAATTTTAAATAATAATGCTTATAGTTCATTCAAGAGACTCCTTAATGTCCTTTCATTAGATGAGAGAATTTCAGACAGGGTGGCGGACTGGATAGATCAGGACAGCGAGCTGAGACTATCAGACTCTGAGACTGGCGAAAAGAACTCTGCACTTCTTAGTGTTGATGAGCTTTTATTGATAAATGGAATAAACAGAGAGGATTATGATAAATTATTGCCGTATATAACTGTATATGGAGACAGGAACGCGCCACTTGTCAACATTAATGGTGCTGAGACTCCTGTTTTGATGAGTTTATCAGAATCGATAACAAAGGAGCTTGCGGATAGAATAATTAAATATAGAGAAGCAACCCCATTCTCAGAAAACAGCCAGATAGTTAATGTTTCAGGTCTTGAGAATATAGGGATATCCCTCACGAACAGGATAACAGTTAAAGGAGAGAATTTTTATATAAGATCCGCCGCTGAATCTGACGGGGTTAAAAGAATAGTTGAGATGGTTCTTGATACATCGCACTCTGTAATTAAGTACTGGAAGGAATATTGATGAGCAAGTCCATTTTTATTGATTTAAAAGAAAAGGAGTTATATACATACATATTTGAAGCTAAACATGGTAGAAATGAACTGATAGAAAGCAAGAGTTATCCTCTGAATGATAAGTTAGATTTTTTTACAGACAGGGTGACAGAGGATTGGGAAAATGCCTACCTTAGCTTACCTCTCAGCAGGCTTAACTTCAGGGTTATTGATCTGCCGTTTTCTGACAAAAATAAAATACGGGAAATACTTCCATTTGAACTTGACGGAATGATACTGGGAGGATCAGATAAAGTAATATTCGATGATGTAATAATAGGTATGTCTAACAATAAATATCAGGTGCTGGCAGTGTATATAGAAAAAGCTGTCATTAAACAGATACTTGAAAAACTGAAATCATGCAACATAGATCCTGAGTTTATAACATCCATAGAGCTTAAAAATACTCTTAAGGATTTTTCTTTGGAGAAAGTTTTCACACCCGCAGTGTTGGATGACCGGGAACGGATATCCCTGTCTGCCGAAGAGATAAAAACACCCACAGTAGATTTAAGAAGAGGTGAATTTTCTTTCACTCGCAATATTGAAAGGACAAGAAAATCCATCAGAAAAACAGTGGTGCTTGTGGTATTACTTGCAATTGTCTTAACAGCTAACTTGTTGCTAAGAATCATATATACAAGAAATGAAATAAATTCTTTAAAAGAAAGCATTCGGAGTGAATACCAGGCTATTTTCCCCGGAGAAAAGAATGTAGTTAATGAACTTTATCAGCTCAAAGCCCGTTTGAAGGAATTAAAAGATAAAGAGGATATTTTTATCGGTGTAAATCCTCTCGACCTGCTTCTTGATCTTTCCAGGATTGAAAGACAGAACGTGACGTTTGATGAAATAACGGCGGATGTAGGAAAAATTACCCTTAGGGGCGAAGCTCCGTCATTGAGTGATATTCAGAAAGTAAAAGTTAAACTTGAGCTTTTCCTTGATGGCGTGAGTATATCTGATTCAAAGGCATCTGTGCAGGGTAAGATGATGTTTACGATAACGGCAAAGGAGCGTACGTGAGGGATCTATTGAAAGATAAAAGATTTATCCAGCTATCAGTAGTGGTAATATGTTTCTTTGCTATTATTGCCTTTGCAATAAATCTGCTTTCATCCGGGATCAAGGAACGTAAACAGCTCACAGAAAAGCAAAAAGAAATATTGGTGCTTAGAGATGATTTTTTATCTCTAAAGCAAAGGATTGACTCTGTCGAGAACAAAAAAGACGTATCCAACGTGCAGGGTGTTATTCAAGCTGTAGATGAGATATTTTTGTCTATCGGATTAAAGGACAAAATAAAGACAGTAAAATCTACAGGCAAGAGTGATATTAAGGATGTAACAGAAGAAGAAGCTGAGCTTCAAATAGAAAAAGTAAGTATGAATGAAATGGTAAATATTTTTTACAGAATCAAAAATGCACCGATGGTTCTTATTATAAAAAAGGCTGCGATAAAAAAATCTTTCGAAAGTCCGGAACTCTTAAATATTACGCTAACCCTTTCTTTTTTGAAAACGAAGTGAAAAAAGTCCTCATCGCTCTAATAGCAATACCGGCATTTTTCTGGATGTTGTGGATAGCATTCCCGAAAACTTCAATAGAATCCACAATAAAGGATTATATTAATGACAAGAAGTCGGGTGCTGAAATGGAAGGTATTAGAAAGGGATTATTTTATTCCTTTAGTGCTGACAGTCTTAAGCTTAATAGTTCCGGAAACGAGCAGGTCTCCATAAATGGGATTCATGCGTGTATAAATCCGCTGGCCATGATACTTTTTCGGATGGATGTTTCTTTTCAGGGAAGTATCGGAGGGGGAGATATTTCAGGCCGTATAAACCGCAGAGGGAATAAGATGCAGATCGAAATTAATTTTGAAAATGCCAATATAGGTGAGATAGCTTTTTTCAGAATTGCAGGTATTCAGGGAACAGGAAATGTTTCGGGGGAATTTAGTCTGATAGACGGAAATGGTCATGTTGAGTTTTTTACCACAGATGCCAGCTTTGAACCGGCTATTTTTTCAGGAGTTACAGTGCCTTTAAATTATTTCCACAGTGTAAAAGGGGCTATGGATATAAAAGGTAATATAATAAATGTTGTTTCTGTTGCTTTTGAGGGCAAAGATATTTATTCCAGGATGACAGGCTCTATAAAAGATAAAGTTGCGGATCTGAATATGGAAATAATGCCAGGGAAAGCCTTCGTTGAAAACCCATTATTTAATAGTTTAATGGAGAAGTATAAAATTTCCCCTGGATATTATGTTATTCCTTTAAAGGGAACAATAAAATCCTAATTTCAAAACAGAAGTCATTTACAGCACCTGTTGCATGTGATAGGTGAGGTTTGCCAGAAAATGAAATACAGTCCCCGGGAGAATGTTGTTTGTCCTTACATACATCCATCCCATAACAATTGATGGGAAAAAACTGAGCAGAGATATCCAGTCGTTAAGGAGAAAAGCTCTTGGTAAATGGGCAATGGAAAACAACATGCTTACATATAAAATAGCTCTAAGATCTTTACCTATTGAATCCTGAAGAAATCCCCTGAAAAAGAACTCCTCCGGCAGGGATACAACCAGAAACTGAAAGATTATATATGAAAAAGAGAGTGTCTTCATATTACCCCCAAACGCGATGTAATAGGGCAAAAGGACAATAACGGAGACAAGAAGTCCGAATAAAATATCTTTCAATGCAAATCTTATTTTTACCCTGTGACCAACTATTATTGGAAATATCAGCATTAAGACGGGCAATAATGCGTTTAAAATATGGGCGGGCGGCTTTATTGAATACAAAATAAAAGACGAGATAAGAATAATTAGATACCCAGAAACAGTCTTGGCAGTCATTTTATGAAAATAAAGATTATTAAGGTTTTCATAATAGTATGGATATGAAATTGAGTGCATTTACTTTGTCATGCTGGCTTGTCCAGCATCTTTCTTCGTATGATTCCGAACAAGTC
>MHEF01000156.1:0-1728 GCA_001805125.1 Nitrospirae bacterium RBG_13_39_12 | reverse complement strand
GACAAGCGGGAATGACACACTAACTGAAGTCAATACTATTATGAACATCTTACTAACTGAGTATTTTTTATTCAATTATAGTCTTTATCCCAAAAAATTTCATTAAAACTATGTTATACTTTCACAAAAATAAATTAGAACCATGACAGTACTAAGATACATAACTTCAGGTGAATCACATGGAAAGGCCATAATCGGGATTCTCGAAGGTATCCCTTCCGGAATTTCTGTTTCTGAGGCGGATGTTGACACAGAACTCAAAAGAAGACAAGGGGGATATGGACGCGGGGGCAGGATGAAGATAGAGTCGGACCATGCGGAGATTCTGTCAGGCATAAGATGGGGAAAAACTATCGGGTCCCCTATTTCCATATTAGTCGAAAATAAAGACTGGATCAACTGGCGCGATGGGATGTCTCATCTTATCAAATACAAGGACTCAATAAAGGCGGTGACAAGGCCGAGGCCTGGTCATGCTGACCTGCCAGGTACAATAAAATATGACCACCTTGACATAAGAAACGTTCTCGAACGATCAAGTGCCAGAGAGACAGTCATGCGGGTTGCGCTTGGTGCAATTGCAAAAGGGTTTTTATCTGAGTTTGATATTAAGATTGGAAGCTATGTCTTACAGGTAGGAAATCAGAAAATGAAGTTCAAGAGCCAGACTGTAAAAGAAAAAGAGCTTTTGGAGAATTTCAAAAAGGCAGAGAAATCTCCGGTCAGGTGTCCTGAAGAAGAAACATCAAAAAAGATTATCAGACTCATAGATAAGGCTATAAAGGAAGGTAATTCTCTTGGAGGAATATTTGAGGTATTTGCAATTAATGTTCCCATTGGCCTTGGCAGCCATATCCAGTGGGACCGAAGGCTTGACGGCAGGCTCGGACAGGCGTTAATGAGTATTCAAGCGATAAAGGGAGTTGAGATTGGTATCGGTTTTGAGATGAGCAGGAAATTAGGATCAGAGGTGATGGACGAAATTTTCTACAGGGAAGAGAGCATAGAGCGTGGTGAGAAGGCAAAAACAATTAAGGATCCATGTTTTTATAGAAGAACGAATAATGCTGGTGGCATAGAGGGTGGAATAACGAACGGGATGCCGGTAATCTTGAGGGCTGCAATGAAACCGATACCGACATTGAGAAAGCCTCTGCATTCTGTTGATATTATCACAAAAGATAGAGTTGAAGCTGCATATGAACGCTCTGATATTTGTGCTGTGCCTGCTGCTGGTGTGATTGGAGAGGCAATGGTTGCCCTCACTATCGCGGACGCATTTCTCGAAAAATTTGGTGGAGACAGTATAGCTGAAACAAGACGCAATTACGATTCATATATAAATTACATAAAGAAGCTGTAAGTATATATTATAAAATTAACACTCATCTGCTTCTTCCCGAGTTAGTTTTTATTAACCCGAAAAATGAATTTAGATTATCATCTATGCCAGTCACATGGGCTGCAAAACCTTTACAAAGCAGAACTTGGTTATCTTATGAAATCACAATGAGTTGTATAAAAACATGCGGGTTTACTATGAATGCATAATGCCTACAAAGGAACTGCTGGTAAAGCTTTTGCAACCCATATGACCGCCTTCTTATTACTGTTTTGCATTTCTCAGGTTAATACGAAAACTTCTGATATGAGGCATAATACGAAATTTCGGGGCCTATTTTAGTAGATAATCATGAATAATTTTAAGTTTAAGATCTATTTTTAATC
>MHEF01000155.1:40527-46779 GCA_001805125.1 Nitrospirae bacterium RBG_13_39_12 | reverse complement strand
TGGCGGTGGAGGATATGCGAACCATGCAGAGATAATAGCGGTGCCTGAAAACCTGTGTGTGAAAATACCGATAAACAAAAATTTCAAATTTCGAATTTCGAATTTCGAATTTGTACAGACATACATGAGGCGGGCGGCATACAACACACTTGGTGCGATTGCGCTTCAGGGAGTAAGACAGGCGGATTTAAAGATAGGAGAGACCTGCGCAGTTATAGGGCTTGGACTTATCGGTCAGTTGACTTCTCTAATCCTGAGGTCCGGCGGGGTTAAGGTTGTTGGAATAGATATTGATTCAGGAATGGTTGATATAGCTAGAGAACACTGTGCGGATTTGGCTTTTAACAGGGAAGAGTCCGGACTGGCTGAAAAGATAGATGAGTTTACCAATGAAATAGGTGTTGACGCAGTGATTATCTCAGCAGCAACAGGCAGTCTTGACCCTGTGAACTTTGCCGGAAGGATAGCAAGGAAAAGGGGAAGGGTTGTTATTGTTGGTGATGTGCCGACAGGTTTTGACAGGGAGCATTATTACAGAAAAGAGCTTGAATTAAGGATGTCCTGCTCATATGGTCCCGGCAGGTATGACATCAACTATGAGGAAAAAGGTATTGATTACCCTGTAGGGTATGTCAGATGGACCGAGAACAGAAACATGCAGGCATTCCAGGAACTTGTACATTCCGGAAAGATTGATATTGATTACCTTACGACCCATGTTTTCAAACTGGATGATGCTTCAAAAGCTTATGACATGATTATGGAACGAAAGGAACCCTTTATCGGCATTCTAATCGAATACGATATAGAAAAGAAAATAGAAAGTAAGAAAGTTCTTATCCGTTATCAATCATCCGTCATCCGTCATCCATCATCTGTCTCTATAGCTTTTATCGGCGCCGGTAGTTATGCGATGAGTCATCTTCTTCCAAATATCCCCAGGGACAAGGATGTGGTTTTGAAAGGCGTCATGACTTCCTCCGGAACAAGCTCAAGGACTGTGGCTGAAAAATACGGGTTTGAATTCTGCACATCTGATGAAAAAGATATTTTCGATAACAAAGATATAAACACTGTCTTCATAGCAACACGCCACAACACCCATGCTGAATATGTTCTGAAAGCACTGAAGGCTGGAAAGAATGTCTATGTCGAGAAACCGCTGTGCCTCAAAGAATCTGAGCTTGATCATATTGTAGAGACATATAATGCAGAAGTAAGAAGTAAGAATGAAGAAGTAATAAAGGATAATGCAGAAGGAAGAAAGCAGAACACAGAAGTAAAGAATAAAATAGAAGGAAAGAAAGATTCTGAATTCATCATTCATAGTTCTGACTTGCCGTTTTTAATGTTGGGTTACAACCGTCGTTTTTCTCCGCTGACTGAGATATTGAAGGAAAAAATCGGTGAAGGGCCTATGTCAATGGTTTACCGCATAAATGCCGGTCATATCCCTGCAAACTCATGGATACAGGATAACGAAATCGGAGGTGGAAGGATAATCGGTGAAGTCTGTCACTTTGTTGATTACCTGACGTATATGAATGGCTCGCTTCCTGAGAGTGTTTATGCAACTGCATTGCCTGATCCTGAAGGTAAAGAAGACACGGTAAACGTGAGTCTTTCTTTTGAGAACGGCTCAATAGGAACAATATCCTACTTCTCAACAGGCTCAAAGTCTATTTTCAAGGAATATATCGAAGTCTACAGGGCAGGACTTACAGGAGTGTTAAAAGATTTCAAGGAGCTTGAGATATACGGAAGCGGAAAGACTTTTACTAAAAAGCTTGTAAGTCAGGACAAGGGACAGAAGACAATGATAAAAGCCTATCTCGATGCAATAAAACAGGGAAAGCCGTCCCCCATCAGTTTTGAGGAAATCTATTCGGCATCTCTGGTCACGTTTAAAATCAAAGAGTCGATAAGGACAAGGGAAGGGATAAAGATTATTTAAAGAGATATTGATTCGTCTGTTACGTAATAACACAAATTGGAGATTTCTTAATTGTTATTTAGTGTCTGTTTATAAACTGACAGATTCGTAAAAAAGTGTCATTCCCGTGAAAACGGGAATCCAGTGTTTTCAATAGGTTCTGGATTCCGGATCAAGTCCGGAATGACAAACAACCGGCTTTATGGACAGACTCTATTTATAAGCAGATTTTCCTTTAATTTTTATTCTATAAATAACTATGAATTTCGCTTTATCATCAACCGTGTATAAAATACGGTAATTACCAACACGAATGCGATAGCCTTCTTTTTCTGTAAGTTTTTTTGAACCAAAAGGCCTTGGATTGGAAGAAAGAGAAACAATTGTTTCATCAATAAGAGAACGATATCTGACAGGAATTTTTGCAGCTTCTTTTTGAGCTTTTCTTTCTATTACAACTCTGTAGATCAAACTTTAAGCCAGGTCTTGCGGAACTTTTCATATGGGGTAAAAGAGGTTGCTTCTCGTTCAGCTTTGAGAATATCATTAGTATCTTCAAGGTCTTCAATTAATTCCATAATATTTTCATATTCCTTGAAGTTGAGAACCACGGCTTTCTTATTGCCTTTTTCATCAACCAGATATTTAGGTTTTATAGTTTTTATATCACTTTGCATCTTGTACTTCCGTTTCGTATTAAAATAGCATAAGTTAGAGATATGTATCAAGCTGATAGCCTAAAATGTAACGGAAAATATAAGGTTTCAAAATCTAAATGAATGTATTTTCTAAGCTTGATAAATTAAGAGCATATATAGAGCAGGAAGACTTCAGGGGTTATGATCCGTATGATGCGTTGAATAGTCCTTTATTAAAATCTTTGGCTTTTAATCAAAAATATCTTCGCATTGCTTACATTCAATTATTAAAAAGACTCCCCCTTGATCTCAGACCTCTTCTTGGAATTAAAAAAGACTATAATCCAAAAGGGCTCGGGCTTTTTTTGTGGGGGTATGCAAAGTTATATAAATTTGAAAATAAGAAAATAGGGAGTAATAAAACAGGAAATAAGAAAACAGAAAATGAGAAAATAAAGAAAGGGTATCTTGGAAAAATTAATCTTATTATGGATCTGCTCGAAAACTTGAAAAGCAAAGGATACTCAGGAAATTGCTGGGGATATAACTTTGACTGGCAGTCAAGGGCATTTTATGTCCCGAGATACACTCCAACGATTGTAAATTCATCCTTTATCGGACACGCACTGATTGATACATATTTATATACTGGGAATAAAAAGGCTTTAGAGATGGCAATATCCATAAAAGATTTTATTCTTAATGACCTGAACAGAAAAGAAGAGGACGGGACTGTATGTTTCAGCTATACGCCAATTGACAGCACAGCAATTCATAATGCCAATCTGCTCGGCGCTTCACTTCTAATCAGGCTCTATAAATATGTGAAAGACTCAACCCTGAAAGATACAGCTCTTTCGAGTCTTGCCTATTCCATGAAGCATCAGAGGGACGACGGCTCATGGTACTATGCAGAGACTGATTATCAGAAATGGATAGATTCTTTTCATACAGGGTTTAACCTCCAGAGTATTTTGTATTTTCTGGAAGAAGGGTTCGGCAAGGAATATAAAGAAGCTTTTGATAAAGGAGTTAAATTTTATAGTGATAATTTCTTTCTTGAAGACGGAACTCCAAAATACTACCATGACAGGATTTATCCTATTGACATACATTCACCTGCACAAGCAGTCGTATTTTTTTCAATGCTTGGAAATCAATATAATAATTTAACGGAAAAGATAGTAAAATGGATGATAGATAATATGCAGGATGAAAAAGGTTTTTTCTATTTTCAGAAAAAGAATAACATTATAAACAAGATACCGTATATCCGCTGGTCTCAGGCATGGGCATTCCATGCAATGACTGGATATTTATTATCACATCATGACATCTAACCGTCCACTGGGTCATGTAAAGATTAGTTCAGGAGATCTGGAGGAGATACTTGAGTTTATAGCGGGGAGGATTTCTGAAAACAAAAAGACCTACTGCATACCATTAAATCTGACAAAATACGTGGTCTCAAAGGACGATCAAAAACTTAAAAACGTTATGAATGCTGCAGACTTACTGATATCAGACGGAATCTCGATGGTATGGTTAAGCAAAAGAGCCGGATATAAGGATGTTCACCGTGTGACAGGAATTGACCTGGCAGAGAAAGTTCTTTCTCATTCTAAAGCAAGAGGATGGAGAATATTTTTTCTTGGCGCAACTCCTGAAAACCTGACTAAGGCAATTGGTAATGTGAAGTTTAGATTCAACAATCCTGAGATTGCAGGTTACCATCATGGATATTTTAAACAGGATGAAATTGAAAATATAATAACCCTTGTGAATGAATCAAACGCTGATATATTATTCATTGGTTTGGGCATGCCGCAGAAAGAATATTTTATAGGAGATTACATTGGCAGAATAAACGTTAAATTTTGTCTTGCGATAGGTGGTGCTTTTGATATCTGGGCCGGAGCAAAGAGAAGGACTCCTAATTTGATACAAATGTTAGGGCTCGAATGGCTCTTTAGAAGTCTGTATGATAAAAATAAAGTTCTTAATATCACTAAATATGGGTTTATCTTTTTAAAAGATCTTTTAAATTACAAAAGAGGATAATACGACTGAGATATAAATGATAACGTTAGGGATTCATGACGGTCATACAGCAACTGCCTGCATCATGAGGGACGGGAAAATCCTTGCATGCATATCAGAAGAAAGATTAAATAGAGTTAAGGAATTTGGAGGTTTCCCTGAAAAGTCTATACTGGAATGCCTGAAGATTGCCGATATACAACCATCTGAAGTTCAAGGGGTTGGTGTTGTAGGTCTGCTTAAGCCGACTTTTCCACAAACCTATCATAAACCGCCTTTTTATAAAAAACTCTTTTCAGCAGCCACACGTGTCCTGCCGGAGACATTTTTCCAGTCTAATGTCTGGGTCAAGCCTGCCAGGATGTTGCTTGGTTTGTTCCGCAATAAAGCTGAGATTATATCCCGTTTGAAAAAAATGGGAATAAATCCTGAACCAACTTTTTACGAACATCACTTCCTTCACGCTGCAAAAGCACACTTCTGCTGCTGGTTCGGAACAGAAAATAATCTGATAATTACGTGCGATGGTTCAGGCGATGCAGTCTGTGCAACGGTTAATATCGGGAAGGGAAAAGAGATAGAACGCATTGTAGAGATTTCTAATTACAACTCCATTGGCGAATTCTATACTCAAATCACTCAATATCTCGGGATGAAACCCATGTCCCATGAATACAAAGTCATGGGGTTGGCACCCTATGCCAAAGAAGAGCATTCGAATAAAACTTTACAACTGTTTGAACGCTTTTTTAAGGTGAACAATAAATCTCCCTTAATGTTTAAGAATACTTCTGGTTACTGGAAATGGCGTTTTATTGAGGCATTTCGAACAGTACTTATGGGACATCGCTTTGATAATATAGCAAGGGCCGCACAGACCCTCATTGAGAGGATTGTAACCATATGGATACGAAATTGCATAGCTAATACAGGGATACATAACCTTGTTTTAAGCGGTGGTGTTTTCATGAACGTTAAAGCAAATGACCTGATATTAAACCTGCCGGAGGTAAAAAATTTGTTCATATTTCCCAGTTGCGGGGATGAGTCTTTAGCTATAAGTGCAGCAATAGTCAAGAGTCTCGAGTCAGGTCAAGACCGGATCGAACCCCTCGGGCCTCTTTATTTCGGCCAGGATTTCAGTGATGATGAGATTAAGAAAGCACTGAAAAATATAGAGAAGGAATTCAAGGTAGAAAGAATTGAGGACATAGATGAATTAGTCGGCAAACAGCTTGCTCATGGCAAAGTAATAGCCCGTTTTACAGGTCGGATGGAATGGGGAGCAAGGGCTCTTGGAAACAGGAGCATTCTTGCAGATGCGGGGAATCGCGATATTGTAATAAAGATTAATGAGGCAATTAAAAACCGCGATTTCTGGATGCCTTTTGCACCGAGTATCCTGGAAGAGAGGGCTGATGATTATATAATCAATCCAAAAGGATTTTATGCTCCATACATGATTATGGCTTTTCCGACAAAGGAAAAAGCACGAAAAGAATTAATCGCTGCCTTACATCCTTATGACTTTACTGCGAGACCACAGGTTGTGAGAGAAAGCTGGAACCCTTCATATTATAAGGTCCTGAAAACCTTTGAGAGGGAAACAGGTGTCGGCGGTGTACTGAACACTTCTTTTAA
>MHEF01000155.1:30462-40259 GCA_001805125.1 Nitrospirae bacterium RBG_13_39_12 | reverse complement strand
TCCTGTGGTAAGATATGATACAGAACACGGATTTGCACATCGTGATCTTTTAGACAAAAACGGCAACAAACAAAAGACACCAATGTTTACAAAGGATTACAATGAAGCCTTGACTTTTGCTGAGTATGATATTAGATCGAATTGGAAGATTTATAAACGATCCTTCTTAGGAGGTATTTAGAAATGAAGATACAGGATGAAGATTTTTATAACAGAAATGCTGAATTAAGCGTGGAGTTTAGCAAATATGTTTTAGAGCATCCTGAGATTGATGAACTTTTGTCAGGGAAAAAGGTGGTAATCTTTTTACCTGAATTTGATCCTGAACTAAGGGATTTCAATATGAAGATGGCAACTGAAATTGAAGCTGAAGGTGGGAAAGTGCTTTATGTGAAAGTAAAACAGTTATCTCCAAAGATTACCTCAAGATTGGTTGGCGTTGAGGTTGCTGCCAAATAAATATAAGTTTTTCTATATTTTCCTCTCTTTGTATTATTTATATTAAAAATCATTAGATATACAATAACAAAAATAAAATGAAAATATTACTTATAGCAGGGGCTCGGCCCAATTTCATGAAGATTGCTCCTCTTGTGCACGAACTGAAAGCGCGGAGCAAAACGCAGGGAGCGTGGCGCAAAAAATTGGGTTTAAAGAGCCGTGAGTTGGAATATAAGATTGTTCATACCGGGCAGCACTACGATTATGAAATGTCAAAGGTTTTCTTTGAAGAACTCGATATACCGGAGCCGGATTTTTTCCTTGGCGCAGGTTCCGGTACCCATGCAGTGCAGACTGCGAAAATAATGACAGTGTTTGAAAGGGTCTGTTTGCAGGAAAAACCGGATGTTGTTGTAGTAGTAGGAGACGTGAATTCTACACTTGCATGTTCTGTGACTGCGAAGAAACTAAACATAAAAGTTGCTCATGTCGAGGCAGGTCTCAGGAGCTTTGATATGACAATGCCCGAAGAGATAAACAGGATTGTTACGGATTCAGTTTCTGATTACCTGTTTGTATCAGAAAAGAGCGGAATTGATAATTTAAAGAGAGAAGGCAAAAACAGGAAACAGATATTTTTTGCAGGGAATATAATGATAGACACATTGTATTACGGACTAAAGAAAATAGAAAATAAGAAATTAAGAAAATCTGAAATTGAGAAAAAGATACTGAGTCCTGAACTCCATGCTCCAGGCACTATGCGCCATGCTGATAGTTATGCGGTTGTTACACTGCACCGGCCGTCGAATGTGGATGATAAGGATAAATTGGAAGACATACTTCTTGCTCTGAAGAAAATATCAGAGGATATGGATATTTATTTCCCGGTACACCCGAGGACAGAGAAGAACATAAATGATTTCAAACTGAATTATTTACTGGAAGGTTCCAGTATTAAGGTAACTCCTCCTCTGTCTTATCTTGAATTTCTGTCCTTGTGGAGAGATGCTGCACTGGTACTGACTGACAGCGGCGGGATACAGGAGGAGACGACAGTGCTTGGCATACCATGTTTTACAATACGGGAGAATACAGAAAGACCGGTTACAATTAAAAAAGGAACAAATGTCCTCGTCGGCACAAACGGTAAAGGGATTCTGAAAGCGTATAAGAGGTTTAAAAAAGGCAGAATAAAGAAAGGAAGAGTGCCGAAATACTGGGACGGGAAAACGGCACAGAGAATAGTAAAAATTTTAATAGCACATAAATAAGTAAAACGTCAAAAGTAAAAAGTAGACAGTAGGCACCAAGAACAGTAAGCAGTAAGAGGTAGGGAGTAAGCACACTCTCAAAAAAACCTAAAAAGTAAGCAGTACGCAGTATGCACAATAAGAAAATAAGAAGATAAGAAGTAAAGAAGTAAGCACTAGGGAGTAGGCACACCAAAAAACAGGTAGAGGTAGAGTTTAAACTACAAGTAAATACTAAATACGACAAATAAAGTAAGAAATAAGAAGTCAAAAATCAGAAGTAAGAAGGCAGAAGGCAGAGTTAAAAGACAACATAAAAATTGGAATCGGGTAGAGGATTTAGAGGTATATCGTGATATTTTAGTGTATAATTTATAAAAAAGGAGTTACAGAATTGAAGACACTAGAAGAAATAATAAAGATTATTGAATTAAATAAAGATGAGCTCAGGAGAAAATATGCGGTAAAAGAGATAGGTGTTTTTGGTTCTTTCGTGAGGGAAGAACAAAAAATATTTAGTGATGTAGATATATTAATTGAACCTGAAAAGCCTATTGGATTATTTGAATTTGTAGGACTAAAGAATTACTTATCTGACCTGCTTGAGATTAAAGTAGATCTTGTTATGAAAAGAGCTTTGAAACCGAGGATAGGCAAAAGAATTTTAAAAGAAGTAGTCTATGTATGAGCATAAAGATATTGTAGATTTTTTAGAAGATGCATTAGGTGCTATGGAAAAGACAGAACAATTCGTTGCCGGCATGTCTTATGAAGATTTTATAAAAGATGATAAAACAGTTTTTGCAGTAATAAGAGCTTTGGAAATAGTAGGAGAAGCTATAAAACATATACCTCAAAACTTTCGCAAGGATTTTCCCAATATTCCATGGCGTGATATCTCAGGTATGAGGGACGTATTGATCCATGATTACTTTGGTGTTGACCTCGTAACAGTCTGGGAAACCATAAAAACAAATCTACCCAAAACAAAGCCTTTGTTAAATGATATTTTGAAAAAAATAAAGAAAGAATAAACCTGTATCAAATTGATAATGAGCCTTCGATTAAGTTTAATTGACCTGCAACCTAATACCCAAAACCAACGACATAACCCAATAAAAGTCAGAAGTAAGAAGCAAGAAAAAAAGTAAGCACTAAGGAGTAGGGAGTAAGCAGCCAACAACAGTAAGCACTATGCACTAAGCAGTAAGCACCTTAAAAAAAGTAAGAACTAGACAGTAAGGACATTAAAAAAGGATGAAGGGTGAATCGGGGAAACGGGGATTAACTAAGAAACTAAGAAGTAAAAAAAGTAAGCACTAGGAAGTAGGGAGTAAGCAGCCCAAAAAATAGGCACAGGTAAAGGTAGAGGTAGAGGTAGAGGTAGAGTTTAAACTATAAGTAAATACTAAACACAATAAATAAAGTAAGAAATGAGAAGTCAAAATAAAAAAGTAAGAAGTAAGAATAATATGTCAATAACTCAGGTCTCAATAATCAATTCTATTAAAAATCTTCTTGCCCTGGATTCTTCTGTAACTGACAAGGGGCAGGAGAACATCCATATAGAAAATGTTCGGGCTTTTCTTAAAGATTTATCTGCTGTTCCTGACCTTAAGAAATTTTATCAGGAACATTTATTAGGCCCTTATGTTTATCATAACCTGAAGAAACTGCAGGGGAATGAAAATATTTCCGATGAAGTACTTGCTCAATTTGAAAATGAGTATTACCTGACAGCAGTTTCCAATATTGAAAAACTCTACGCATCAGCAAATATCTTTCAGGCATTCAAAAAGGAAAATATTTTCGGCATACCTTTAAAAGGGGTAGCATTGATTGAGACACTATACAGAAATCCTGCAATCCGTCCGATGGCGGATATTGATATTCTTGTAAAGCCTGATGATTGTCAAAAAGTCAGACATGTGCTTGGCGGTTTAGGTTATCAGCTCTTTGAGTCATACAGGGGTTCCTATAATTTTATCAACAGTGAAAATAAGCCAGTGCTCGATTTGCATACCAGGTTCACAAGATACGAGATGTTGTTTAATATAGACTATTCGGAAATTTACAGACGCTTGCGTCAGATAAATTTTAATGACCAGATCAGGCTTAAAGTTTTCAGTCCCGAGCATCAGCTCATACATTTAGCCCTGCATTTAGCGCCCGGCCTTTATTCGGACTTGAACTTTTTAAACCTCTTCGACTTGTATCACATGCTTAAAAACAAAAAGATTTTAATGGACTGGGAATATGTAGGGGACTTTGCCATGAGGTCCGGTACATCTTCATACATATACGCACCGCTCTATATCTGCGAGAAAATATTTCGTGCAGGAGTGCCTGCGCAAGTTCTTATCAAACTTGGATCTGAATTATCCGGGAAAAGAATCAACTATTTAGAGAATCATTACCTTGCAGCAATTCTGGATAAAAATAACACTGGCACGAAGATTTTTCTTGAGAGACTGGTATGGGCTGAAGGATTTTTAAAAAAACTGAAATTAATTCGAACAGCTTTGTTTCCTGAACGCAGGGAGATAGCTGACCGCTTCAATATTCCAGAAAACTCTCCAAGACTCTACGGGCTCTATATGAGCCGGTTGTGGAAAATACTCAAGAAGGCAGAAGCTAGGAATAAGAAAGTACGCAGTAAGTAGTAGGCAGTAAGCACCAATAACAGTAAGCACACTAAAAAAGTTAGAAGTAAGAAGGCAGAATTAGGCAAAAGGCACACAGTAAGCAGCAAACAGCAGATATAGTTAGAGGTAAAAATGAAACATCAATCGTTAGAATGTTGCTTTTAGTTTTTGATTGTGAAAAAATACAGCAATGAAAGAGATGAAGATAAAAATATCTATAGAGGAAATCAGAGATAGAATAAAACCCATGTTTTACGATGAAGGGTTGCAGCTTGTTGTATTGTTTGGAACTGTTGCATCAGGAAGCATACATAAAAAAAGCGACATTGACCTCGCATTTTTATTTGATAAACCTGTTGACATCCTTGCACTTACAAACAGAGTGATCAGACTTCTTAAAGCTAACGATGTTGATGTGATTGACCTGAAGCGAGCGAGTCCGTTATTACAATTATCTGTAGCTAAGAATGGCAAGCTCATCTATGAAAAATACCAGGGAAATTTCAATGCATTTTGTTCTCTAGCATTCAGGAAGTATATTGATACAAGAAAATTACGGGATGCACAGGCAAAAGTAATCAGAAATTTTCTTGAAGTGAGGGGTATGGTATGAGCCCTGTAGAAGAAGGTATTATCAGAAAGAAACTCGCTGTAATAGTTGATAATCTTAATGCACTTGATCCAATAAGGGACTTGAAAAAAGATGAATACGTTAAAGATATATATAAAAGAAAAGCTACAGAAAGACTCTTGCAGGAATTAATCGAGGCAGCTATTGATATAAATACTCACATCATTGTTCGTACAGGCAATATAGTTCCGGATGATTATTATGAAAGCTTTATCAAGGCAGGTGAACTAAAAATAATTTCGACAGAACTTGCCGAAAAACTGGCACCATCCGCAGGCATGAGAAACAGACTTGTCCATGAATATGATGTTCTTGAACATTCGTTGGTTCTCGATGCGGTGAAGTTTACTGTAGATCTTTATCCCAGGTATATAAAAGAGATAGAAGATTATATATCAATACATTGAAAACATAATAAAATGTTGCATCAGTAGAAATGTTCTCTTTAGAGATAATCCTCAAAACCTCTTTTATTTCACAACTTCTTAAATTCTTAAGAATATTATGTTAAAGCGGCTCTTTGATATCTGTCTTTCTTCAATCGGGATTGTAGGTTCTTCTCCTTTATGGATAATTTTTGCTCTGGCAATCTGGCTGAATGACAGAGGTCCTGTGTTTTATTTGCAGGAAAGAGTGGGCAAAAACGGCAGGATATTTAAAGGGATAAAGTTCCGTTCGATGATAAAGGATGCGGAAAAGGATTCCGGACCGGTTCAGGCAATAGAAAATGATTCGAGGGTTACAAGAATTGGTAGGATATTGAGAGCCACTGCAATGGACGAACTTCCACAGCTTGTAAATATTTTAAAAGGTGATATGAGCTTTGTCGGACCAAGGGCATTGAGGCCGGAAGAAAAAGAAGTTCATGGCAATCCTGATGAGACAAGTATAGAAGATATCCCGGGATTCAAAGAGAGAATGACTGTAAGACCGGGGCTGACAGGTATTGCACAGGTTTATCTCCCGACAGATGCCCTTCGAAGTGAGAAGTTCAAGTATGATCTCCTCTATATCAAAAAACAATCCTTTTTCTTTGACCTCAAACTAATTTTTCTGTCCTTCTGGATTACATTCAGGGGGAAATGGGAAAGCAGGGAAAGAAAAATATAAGTAAGCAGCAGGCACCAAGAACAGTAAGCACACTCTCAAAAAGACTCAAAAAGTAAGCAGTATGCAGTAGGCAGAAAACAACAGGCAAAGGTAAAGAACAACAAACAAATTAAGAAGTAAGCACTAAGGAGTAGGCAGTAAAAAGCAAAAAACACAGGTAAAGGTAGAGGTAGAGGTCAAACTACAACAACAAAAATTAAAATCGAAAGTAAGAAGTTTAAATAAAGTAAGAAGTAAGAATGAAGAAGGCAGAAGTAAGAAATAAAAAAGTAAGCACTAAGCACCCGCACATGCAGTAGCGAGCAAGCAAAATAAACTGATAAATAAAAAGTCAGAAGTCAGAAGTTAGAAATAGCAAAGATGAAGGGCGAAACGGAGAAACGGAGAGCAGGTGAATCAGAGAACGGTGGATGAGTAAAAATTAGAGTTGGAAATAGAAATTAAAAAATAAGAAATAAGAAGATAAAAAATATCCCGTGTTATCTTATAATATTTACAGGAGAAAGATAGATGCTATATGAAGATATTTTCATAAGTCTAAATAAGAGAAAAGTAAGGTATCTTGTAGTTGGCGATATTGCTCTTATGCTTCACGGCGTGGTTAAACTGAATGCAGATCTTGATCTCATGGTCAACCTGGAAGATAATAACCTCGCAAGATTTATTTCAGCAATGAAGGGTCTCAGTTATAGACAACGAGTGCCGGTGAAACCTGAAGAATTCGTCGATCCCCTAAAACGTGAAACCTGGGAGAAAGAGAAAGGGGTGCGTGTTTTTAGCTTTTATGATTTAAAAAAACCAATGGGATTAGTTGATGTTTTTGTGGATGGACCAATTGAATATGAAAAATTAGAAAGAGACAGGATAAAGATAAAGACAGGGGGCATTACAATACCGGTTATTTCGAAGAAACATCTTATTCAGCTTAAGAAAATGTCAGGACGGCCTCAGGACATTGCTGATATTAAGGCACTGAAAGAGTTGATGAAGCTTGAAAAAAAAGGGATAAGCATTGAAAAGCACTAAACTGAACAATAGAGAGGCAACATCATTAGGGAACCAGTGTTTATATTGACTTTATTGTATTTCTTTTAAAATACTTACCCCTGCTGATGTCCCAATCCTTGTAGCGCCTGCCCTGAGCATATTAAGGACTTGTTTCAGTGTCCTTATCCCGCCGGCAGCCTTGATGCCTGCAGCATTTCCAACAATGCCTTTTATGAGTCTGACATCTTTTACACTTGCACCTCTCGGACCAAAACCAGTTGATGTCTTTATGAACTCGTAACCTGCTTCGAGGCATATCTCTACAATCTTCTTTTTCTCATCGTCTTCAAGGTAACAGGTCTCGATTATCGCCTTGTGAATGAGTCCTTTTGTTGCTTCTATCACATCAGAGATATCTTTTCTGACAGTTTCCAAGTCACCTGATTTCAAAGCTCCGATATTAATCACGATATCAAGCTCGTCAGCACCGAGTAGAGATGCATTAATAGCTTCATAGACCTTTACTTCTGTAAGGGTAGTTCCAAGAGGAAATCCTATTACTGTTGATACCCTTACGTCACTTGCCCTCAGAAATTCTTTTGCTGGTTTCACAAAACAGGGGTGTATGCATACAGAGTAAAAACCGAACTGCATGGCCTCTTTGCACAGCCTTTTTATTTCAGCATGGGTGGCATCAGGCTTCAATAAAGAGTGGTCTATTAATTTTGCTGTATCTTTTTTTTTCAATTACTTGGTGTTGTTAAAAAAGTTTTATTCGTTTTGGTCCCATATGGAAGGCCCTTTTGCTTTAACATTTGACACATAAGCATTTACTTCCTGTCTGTAAGCTTTGTGGAGAAGGTTTGTTACATTACCCGGAATATAAACACGGTCGTCAACCTTTGAGACAGGCATGACTTCAAGTGTAGTATTGGTAATGAATACCTCTTCTGCAGAGTAAAGATCTTCCCTGGTAAATTCTCCTTCTTTTACTTTTAACCCGTCTCTCATGGCAATTTCTACGACAATCCCTCTTGTTATCCCGTCAAGTATCCCGCAGTCAGCAGAAGGGGTGCAGAGCAAACCATCTCTATAAAAGAACAAATTGCTGATTGTACCTTCAGTGAGTTTCCCGCATGAATTAAGCATGACAGCCTCATATGCATCTCTTTTTTTTGCTTCGATCTTTGCAAGAATGTTATTGAGAAAATTCAGGGATTTAATCCGCGGGTTTATTGCCTCTTTCAGGTTTCTCCTGGTTTTCGGGATGATAATGCTTATACCATTTTCATAGAATGACCTTGGATATTCTTTCAGTCCCTGCACGATTATAACAGTAGTAGGCTCAGCACAGAGTTCCGGGTCAAGCCCGATAGTACCGTGACCTCTTGAAACGGTTAACCTTACATAAGCGTTCTTGAGGTTGTTTGCAATCAAGGTTTCAAAAATGGATATTTTTAAAGAATCCGTATCAAGGGGGATTGAAAGCCCAATCAAAGATGCTGAGCGATAGAGTCTTTTGATATGCTCATCGAGCATAAATACTACTCCGTCATAAACCCGCATGGTCTCATATATCCCGTCTCCGTATAGAAAACCGTGATCAAAAACAGAAACCACTGCTTCTTTTGCAGGTACGATCTTTCCGTTTAAATAAACTTGCATGATTTGTAATTATAACATCAGAGGAATCATTTGATTCAAAAAGGAAATAGAGACAGAAGAAAAAATATGAGCAGAAGGTATAAGAAAATGATTCTCACATTAGCTCAAATATAAAAAGTAAAATAGTTTAAAAATTTAATAAACTTCTTAATATATTAAGTTAATTTTAAATTTAATTATTGACAATCGATTATTATTTTTCTAAAATGTTACCTAATAATTTAAAGATATCTTAGAAAGATTTTATGTTTTTTTATCTCTCATATGTTTAAAACAGGAAGTATATTATCCTTAGAGGGTATAGAGCCAAGAGCGATTAAAAATAAATTTAAAAAATACACAAGGAGGTGAGAAGAGAAGCACTTTTTTAGTGTTTGGGGGGGGTAGTTTTATAAATAATTTTGATTATATAAAAAGGAGTTAATGATGTTTAAAAAAGTTGGATTTAAAGTATTGTTATTTACCATCCTGTTGTTATTACCGGTGATGGTTGTAACTGTATATGCAAATTCAACCTGCACAATGACAGGAACTTTATCAGCTATGCTGGACAGCCAGAATGGAACCGTAACTGCTATGTTTGTCGGGTATACTAATGGTGAACCAGTTATTATCGGGCCTACTACCTGGGCGAGCAGTGAAAGTGAATTCTCTGATTCAAGTGCAGAAGATATTGGAAATAAACTCTGTGGTAATAACCATACACTCAAAAGGGTAACAAAGTCCACAAATACTGGTAAGGAAGTAGTTGCCGAAGTTATTATTCAGAGCCAGAATGCACCAATACTCGTTGGAAGATAATTACTAATAGTAATAGGATATTTTTAGTTATACTAAAATAAGCCTCTGACTGTAAAAAACAGTTAGAGGCTTGCCTTTGAACTGGTTAAATCATCCAACCCTTGGTAAGTACTAAGTTAATATCTTTGTTAACGAATTAAGGATAACTATGGGTGTTCTGTCGTGAAATTTGTATATTTAAAAATCGGGAATTAAATTGTAAGACATGTTCATAAAAGGTGATCTGCGTAAAGATAAAAGGACATCATATGTTGCAACTATAAG